>NZ_JBZYCU010000009.1:0-77889 GCF_058933875.1 Streptococcus sp. STC1396
CTTTTGAGTTTTCGTATAAAAAGTCCTAGCCTCTCAATTGTCTTTGGATTGTCGAGCAAGACGCAGTGGTTGAGTGGGCTCTACTACGCTGATTTCATCAGCTTTTACAGCCCTACTCAACTGTGCGTAGGTGGGACGACGAAATCGAATTCTAAAGAATTACCGATTTCTGTCCCCCTCTCTATGTATCGATTTTTTATTCATATAATAGAAAGGTGCCGAATGCCTAGTTAGAATCGGTTGGACTCCCAGCGAAGAGGAATTATCCTAGCTGCTACTCACTATTTCACGTAAATTATCCAAATGCTGGTTATCAGTCACAGCTATAATGCTGACTCCTTCTGGCCAGACAAAGTCTGGGGTAAACTGGCTTTCCAAAGGCTGATTTTTTTTCAAACGGTAGCCGATAATATTAAGATGATACAACCTACGGGCGTCTACATCACGAACTGTTTTCCCGACCCAGCTAGCAGGCAGTTCAAACTCAGCCACCACTACATCGTCATCCAGCTGGAAGACCTCAATCGAATGGTTAAAGAGAATGGTCTTAGCCAATGAAATACCAGCCTCCACTTCAGGCAGGATAACTAGATCAGCTCCTACCTTTTCCAGCACCTGCTGGGTTACTTCATCCTTGACCTTGGCAATGACATTTTTTACGCCCAATGCCTTGCAGTGCATGACCGCTAGGACGCTGGATTCCAGACTTTCTCCCGTCGCTACGACCACCGTATCACAGGACCCAACGTCTGCCGCCTCCAAAAGCTCCATATCGGTAATGTCCCCGATCACACCGACGGCAATCATGTCTTCATACTGATTGATTGTCTCTTCGTGATTATCAATCGCAATGATTTCTACATCTTGAGAAATCAAGGCCTCAATGATACTCTGTCCAAAAATCCCCAAGCCGAGGATTCCAACTGTTTGATTTGCCATTTCTTTTCTCCTATCCAATCATAATGTCCGCCTTGCTGTAATGCAAGGTTGCAGCCTTCTTCGGTTGATAATGGTTGAGACTGACCATAAGAGTCAGCGGCCCCACCCGTCCAATAAACATTAGCAACATAATCACAATCATACCAGCTGTATTGAGGCTGGTAGTGATATTTGCCGTGACACCAACTGTAGCCAATGCCGACACAGTCTCAAATATCAGGTAAATAAAGCGATGACTGCTATCGGTCACTAGCCCAAGAGCCAAAAGACCAAGCAGAAATGTCAGCTGAAAAATCACTGTCACACCAAAAGCCTTCTGCACTAGCTGAGGAGCTAGTGTCCTCCGCCCCATATTGGTATGAGGCAAGCCCAGAATTTCCTTTCGGGCAAAAAGCAAAAGAACTAAGAAGGTCGTAATTTTCAGACCGCCCGCTGTACCCCCCGGAGCCCCTCCTAGAAACATCTGGAGCAGATAGATAAACAGGGTTACTGGACGAGCAGCCGTATAATCTATGGAAGCAAAGCCAGCTGTCCTCATACTGACTGTCTGGAAAAAGCTAACCAGTAGCTTATCGCCAAAGGAAAGATTGCCAATCGTTCCAGGATTATTGTACTCCGTCCAGAGACTCGTGACCGTCCCAAAAACGAGGAGACCAGCAGTCAGCAGCAAGACTACCTTAGTATGAAAGTGCAGCCCCTTCTGTTTTCCTCCCAATTTAGTCGCCAAGTCAAACCAAACCATAAAGCCAAGTCCTCCAGTAATAATGAGGAGAGCCAAGGTGATATTGACCAAAACATCTGTCTGCAAGCCTAGTAGACTATCATTGCCAAAATTATCAAAGCCCGCATTACAAAATGCAGAAACGGCTAAAAAGATAGAATTAAAAATCCCTTTTCTCAGACCAAACTTGGGAATGAAGCGAATCATGAGAAGGAGCGCACCCAGTCCTTCGATAGTAAAAGTCGTGATAAAAATCGAACGGACAAATTGACCTAAGGTACGATTGTGCCCATAACTAAAACTATCCCGTAGAATACAGCGATCCTTGAGGCTGAGCTTTTTCCGACTTTCCATGGTGAAAAATCCGATAAAAGTCAGGATTCCCAATCCACCAATCTGAATAAGCAGCATACAAAGGAGCTGGCCCCAGACATTGTATGTATCCACAACCGATCGAGTAAAAAGCCCTGTCACACAGACCATCGAGACAGCTGTAAAAAGATGATCCAGATAGCCCGCTTGGGAACTTGCCGTCTGCACCCAAGGCAGACTGAGTAGCAAGGAGCCACAGAATATCACCAGAAGAAAAGACAAGATAATCTTTTGCGCTGGTGACAAGCGTGAAAATAAATGCTTCATAAAGTTTCCTTTCCTGATCTAATAAAAGCAGAGGCTAGCTCTATCTGCCCTTCTCTTTCCTTGACAGCCCGCTGCAAATCATCTGGACTCTGCAAGTTTCTAACTTTGATGGCATAATCTACTGCGACAATAGCATGGCCATTGGTAGTCGGCTCGACCTTCCCAGCTAGCTTTTCTCGAAAGAGATCATAGTAGTCATAGGTCTTATCCGCTGGCACTGTCGGGGAAAACTTAAGAATAGTATCCTGGACGTCCTTGAAATCATCTACCCATTGCAGCCGATGAAAGTAATGATTGGTCAGCTCGTAAAAATCTTGACTGACTGTCCCTCGCTCGCAATAGGCACTTTCTAGCCCGCAGAGGACATTCTTTATCTCAGGATACTGGCGACAGATGTCAATCACCTCGTGAACAACCTGCTTAGGCATATCAGCCGTAAAAAGCAGGTCCTTTCGGTCCTTGACAAAACCCCATTTTCCGCCACAAAGGAAAGCTCATCATAGTAGTCAGGAAAAAGATCCCGTAGCTGATAATACTGGTTGCCACTGGCTACCACAAACTGACAGCCGACTTCCTGCATCGCAGCTAAAATTCGCTTAAAGAGTGGCACATCATAAGTATAATCTGAACGGACAAAGGTTCCATCCACATCTACTGCCACTAGTTTAATATCCTTATCCATGATTTATCTTCCTTACTGTTCAATTATTTTTCTAAATAAGCTGAACTATAACTTTACTTTCATCCTTTTTCTTAAGCAAAGGCGACAGTTTCTACCAATAAACTCTACTTTTAGTAGTCGCTGAAACGTCTGTGCTTGATTTCAAAGTCGAAATAATGCTCCTCCTGAAGGCGACGGAAGATATCTCGATAGGCATTCTCGTCAAAAGATTCTCCTCGATAAAGGATTTCAAAACTAAGATCGTCATATTCCAAAAAAGCATTGGCTGAGCGGAATCCCTTACGCTGATAAAAGTCCCAGCGAGCCTGGCGTTGCTCAGGATTGTCACAAGGCTCATCCAGACGCTCAATCTCTAAGAGCATGGTTCGCTGATAAAAATTTACCAGCTTATCAATGATTTCTCCACCATAGCCATGGCTGCGTAGGTGGGGCATAATGGCAAAAAAACTGACATAAAAAGCCTGTTCATTGGAAATAGCAAAAGCAAATCCAACAAACTCATTTTCATGATAAAAAGCGAAAAAATTAGCCTCTTCCTGATCTTCATAACGCAAAAACTCACTGAGCGGCACCCTCTCCTCTTCCGGAAAAGCCTCAATATTCAAGGCTTCTACTTTGTCCAAATCCGGAAAATCTGCTGTAATAAGCTGGCTGGTTAAACTCATAAAATCACTCCTTTTCTATTGATAGTATAACAAATTTTGCAAAGGGTTTCAAAAACGAGCAAACTAGTTGGCAAGAGTTCATAAAAACCAAGGGAAATATCTTGGCTTGCTGATTGATTATTTACTTGCCTACACTAACCTGCACTGGAAACCTCCCTGATCGGTCATTAGTCTGTTGATTTCATCCTTGGGGGGTCCACCACTTTCTACTGTAACTATCTGGACAAGGGGGTTATTTGTTTAACATCAACTCTGTAGTAGTAAGGAATCATAATCATGGATGCTCAGGATTTAGGTTATCGCTTTCCTCTGTATAAAATAAAAGATGTTGAAATCACAGTAACAATTCCAACACCTTTTGAATTTTTTGATTGATAACCCTTCGTCTGCTAAAGCTACCTTCATAAATACAAATTCTTAATTTTCTAATTTGTCCCCATACTCATGGTTTCCGGCAAAGTACTACCTCCATCAATAACAACTTGAGAACCTGTTAAATAAGAGGATTCATCGCTTCCTAGAAATGCAAAAAGTTCACCAACCTCTTTTGGTTTTGCTAGACGTTTCATTGGTACACCACGGGCAATGTCATTGATAACACTTTCTGGATCGTCAGGATTTGACTCTTTTGCCATCTTTTCCACCATAGGTGTACGAGCATAGCCGAGCTGAGTGCAGTTAACCCGAATATTACGTTCTGCATATTCAACAGCCAAAGATTTTGTCAAACCGACAAGAGCTGCCTTAGTCATAGCATAGGCCGCTTCTCCAGCATCAGCTACAATGTCTCCTGTCACTGAAGAAGCAATGACAATTGCACCTTTTCCTTGCCTGAGCATAGGTTGGATAACAGCTTGACAGGTATTCCAAACACCCTTAATATTCACATCAATATGGAAATCTCTCATTTGGTCACTCATTTCCTCAAACGGAGCCAACTGACAAACACCGGCATTGCAACATGCAATATCCAAAGAACCGAATTGCTTCACTGTCTCTCTCACCGCTGCTTCCATATCCTCTTTTTTTGATACATCTCCGACAAAAGTAATGACCTCTGCCTGATAAGAATCTCGAAGTTCTTGAGCCGTTTTTTCCAGCACTATTGAATCAAGATCAATCAAGCAACATTTCGCCCCATATTTAGCATAAACAAGGGCAATCCCTTTTCCAAGTCCAGCAGCAGCTCCTGTGATTAAAGCTACCTTATTATCTAATTTCGCCATTTTCAACATCCTTTCTAAATAATAGTATAAGAAAAACGTTTTCAACCTAAGTGTAGTCTAAAGAAATGCCTTTGTCAAATATTAATAGACTATGAAATATTCAATGAATACTATCATATAAAAGCTTTGTTAAGGACTTAAATGAGTCATATTGAACTATAAAAAAGAGAGAAGCTGCCTTCTCTCTCAATGTTAAAATTTGTCAGCTATTACAGCAACGAAATCTATGAATATTCTCTAGATCGCTTTTACTCTTCTACACGTACACCTTGAGTATCCACTTGCAACTGGAAGACTTGCCCATCAAAGCCCTGTTCCTTGATTAGTTTGTAAATCTTCTCAGCTTTGTTCCGCGGAGATAAGACCATCACTGTTGGTCCGGCTCCCGAAATATAGGTCGCAAAAGCTCCTTGTTTTCTGGCTAAAAATTTGATATCAGAAAACTCTTTGATGAGCGGCTGGCGGTATCTTTCATGGAACCGATCTGATTCAATGGCACGACCAGCTGTTTTCATATCTCCCTTTAAAAGCGCTGCAATGGCCACATTTGCTATAGAGCTCGCTGCAACTGCTTCCTTATAAGAAAGACGGTTTGGCAGTACACGGCGGCTTTCAAATGTTCTTAACTCATAATCAGGGATGAAAGCGATAAAGCTAGCCTCTGGAAAGTCTGATACAACTGCTGAGACCTGATTGTGGAAAGAACTAGCAACCACTAAATTCCCGTAGATTGCAGGAGCAACATTATCAGGATGACCTTCGATTTTTGTCGCAATTTTCAACTTTTCATGATTAGACAAGTTAAGATTTGCTAACTGGTTAGCCAGTTCAATTCCTGCTACGATAACGGAGCTGGAAGAACCGAGACCGCGCGCCAAAGGAATATCACTGGTCATTTTCAGACGGCGAGGCTGAAGGTCTGGTGCTAATTGCAGGGCAATCTTAATGAGCAAATTGCGCCGATCCGTCGGAATTCTAGGATTCAGGTCATGCTCAATGACCCACTCCTGACTCTCCCCCAAGACTTCGATTTCCAAATATTTGGAGACAGCGACACCAACTGAGTCAAAGCCAGGCCCAATATTGGCACTAGTTGCCGGTACAATAATTTTCATCTTATTCTCCTAATACTTTAAAGGTATTGAGCAATTCAAACTCTGGTACCTCGCGCAACTTAGCCACTACATTTTCTAGCTGAGTTTTGCTAACAGCGTGTGTGATAATAACCACACGAGCTGTTTCGCCATCGCTGCTTTCTTGAAGAATCTGCTTAAATGATACTTCCTCAGCATTGAAAATTTCAGCCAAATGCAAGACTTGACCTCTAGCATCTGGAGCCAAAATAGAGAAATAATAGCTACTCTTCACATCCTCAGGCTTAGCCAGAACTAGCTCACGACTAAATTCATTGAAGGCTTTGCCGATAGTGTCTTCATTTAGACGGCGGACAATGCGGACGATGTCTGCAACAACACTGGTAGCAGTTGGTTTCTGACCCGCACCTGGACCGTAATACATGGACTCTCCAATACCGATTGACTCGACAAAGACAGCGTTCATTACGCCATTTACGCTAGCTAGGGGATGTGCTTTAGGCAAGAAAGTAGGTGTCACCTCAGCTGCAATTCCGGATGGTGTTTCCTCGATAGATCCAACTAATTTAACCACATAGCCCAATTCCTGAGCAACTGCGACATCTTCAGGCGTGATATTGCGAATACCTTGGTGGCCGACATCTTCAAACTGGATATTCATACCGAAAGCAAATTGGCTGAGAATGACCATTTTATAGGCTGCGTCAATTCCATCAACGTCGTTGGTCGGATCACTTTCAGCAAATCCTAGGCGTTGTGCTTCTGCAAGGGCAGCTTCGTATGACCAGCCTTCTTCTACCATCTTGGTCATCATGAAGTTAGAAGTTCCATTGACTACCCCCAGAACGCGAGTAATCTTATCAGACGCTAATGAATTGACTAAGGTACGCAAAATTGGGATACCGCCTGCAACAGCTGCTTCATAGTAGAGAGCAACGCCATTTTTCTGAGCAATATCTAACAATTCTGAACCGTGAACTGCCAGTAAGTCCTTGTTGGCAGTTACCACTTGCTTACCTGCTTCGAGTGCACGTGTAATAAAGGTTTTAGCTGGCTCAATCCGCCCCATCAGCTCCACTACAATAGCAATCTCGTCGTCATTTAAGATTTCATCCACATTGGTCACAAAGTTGAAATCATTCCCAGCAGCTAAGAGACGTTCCTTTTCAGCATCATCCTTAACTAGGACCTTAGCTACCTCAATCTCTGAATGGGCAGCCTGAACAATCTTTTCTCCGTTTTCTTTCAGTAAGAAAGGAACACCGCTGGCAACCGTTCCAAAACCAAGTAAAGCAATTTTAACAGACATGAAGAACTCCTTGAATATTTCTTATATAAAAAATATTATAACAAAATTATATAGAAATGCCTACAAATCTATTTGTAGTTTTGTTATAATATAGGTAAAAATTTAAAAGTTCATAAGATTAGAAGGAGATATTATGGCAGGTAAACACACTGGAAATCGCATGCAAAGACGCAAAGCTAAGAAAAGAGCTATCTTTTTAGCTATATTCAACCTCTTCTTACTCCTCGTTTTGGTCATAGGAGGATTTTATCTTTGGAATACCAAATTCTCCTTCAACAAACAGACCACTGAAGGTAGTCAGACAGTGCAATCTACCTCTACACCTGCTTCTAATGTCACAAATGAAGATGATTCGAGCAAGGCTTCAACCGTAAAATGGGTAAAGCAGGATCAGCCGGTCAAAATTCCAATTTTGATGTACCATGCTATCCATGTAATGGATCCCTCTGAGGCTGCAAATGCAGGTTTAATTGTAGATCCTAGCACTTTTGAAAGCCACTTGCAAGCTCTGAAAGAAGCTGGGTATTATACTTTAACTCCCGATGAAGCCTACAAAGTTTTGACAGAAAATGTCCTGCCTGAAAATAAAAAAGTAGTCTGGCTGACATTTGATGATAGTTTGAAAGACTTTTACACTAATGCCTTCCCGCTGCTTCAAAAGTACCAGATGAAGGCCACTAACAATGTCATCACTGGATTTGTCGAAGCAGGTCGAGAGGATATGTTGACTCTGGAAGAGATGAAAGAGATGAAAGCACAAGGCATGTCTTTTGAGGATCATACTGTCAACCACCCTGACCTTTCTGCTACATCAGCTGATCAGCAAACCACTGAATTACGAGATTCAAAAGCCTTTTTGGATAACAATCTCTCACAAAACACCACAACTGTTGCCTATCCATCCGGACGCTACAGCGATACTACTCTGCAAATAGCTGAAAGTCTCGGCTATAAGATGGGCGTAACAACCAATCACGGCCTCGCCTCACTTGCTGATGGTCTACTCTCACTCAATCGTGTTCGCATCAATCCAACAACCACCGCTGACGATTTATTAAATGAAATCGCAACGAATTAGATTAAAAAGCTGCTCTATATGAAGCAGCTTTTTAAAAACTTTTTATCAACAGTAGCAAATGATTGAAGAGCCTCTTTTGCCCACTTAAAAAAGCAACGAATTTTCGTTGCTTTTACTTTTCATCAATGACGATGCGTACTTTTTTGTACTCGGTTGGGACAGAGTAAACAATCGTCCTTATAGCGGAGATAGTACGCCCCTTACGACCGATTACACGTCCAACATCACTTGGATCAAGATCAAGATGATACTCTAAAAACTCAGGTGTATCTTCAATCTTGATAGTTAAGGCATCTGGCTGTGAAATCAAAGGTTTCACTATCGCAATAATGAGATTTTCAATCGTGTCCATATATCAACCTGCACTTCTATTATTTAGAGTATTTTGAATCGTGGAATTTCTTCAAAACACCAGCTTTTGAAAGGATGTTGCGAACTGTATCTGAAGGCTGAGCTCCATCAGCCAACCATGCAAGAACGCGATCTTCTTTCAAAGTCACTTGGTTTTCTTCAACAAGTGGGTTGTAAGTTCCAACTGTTTCGATGAAACGACCGTCACGTGGTGAACGTGAATCTGCAACGTTGATACGGTAGAAAGGTTTTTTCTTAGAACCCATACGAGTCAAACGGATTTTTACTGCCATTTTTAAAATGTCTCTTTTCTTTATTTTTTCTTTCGGTGAAATAGCTAAGCTATTTAGCACATGTTCTATTATAGCAGATTAAAAACAGCTGTCAAGTTTTTTTCTTGACAGAGTTGAAATTTTTTCAAAGCAGCAATTTTTTTACTTCCTCATAGGAGGACACGGTATAAGTCGGATGAACACTACTATTGTTCATCAGCTTTTTGGGATTATACCAGATAGAATCAAGACCTGCATTATTGGCGCCAGCAATATCTGCTGTCAAGGAGTCTCCAATCATCAAAGTCTGATACAGGTCAAAATCTGGTATCTGCTTTGCTATTTTTTCATAAAATAAAGCTTCAGGCTTCTGAGTTCCCATTTTTTCAGAGATGAAAATGTGATTAAAATAAGGAGAAATGTCGGAATTGGCCATGCGGCCGGTCTGAATAGCAGTGATGCCATTGGTCGCTCCGTAAATCTCATAGTCAGCTGCTGTCAGACTGTCCAAAAGCTCGCTAGCACCAGCGTAAGTTTGTCCTTGCTGAGCAATATGCTGCTGATAAAGGAGGGCCAACTCGGCGCCATCCTTCTCAATGCCAAAATGAGCAAAAAGACGAGAAAAGCGAGTGTTGACCAGCTCCAGCTTGGTAATTTTACCCTGCTCCAGTTCCCGCCAAAGCCCCTTGTTCATGGGAATATAATAGTCTTTGTAGCTCTGAATCTCCGTCACGCCCTGCTCCTCCAAAAAATGCGTCAGCGCGATGTCTTCTGCCGTATCAAAATCCAGCAATGTATGGTCAAGGTCGAAAAGTAGAAATTTGTATGACAAAATCGAAATCCTTTCTGTAACTGTAGTAGCTTCATTATACCACAATGCATAAAAAACCAGCCGCTCAAAAAAGAACGGCTGGTTTCTAATCTATTTCACCACCGGTATCCAGAGTTCCATTTGATAGTCTGGCGAGGACATGTCTCCCTCGGTGTAAACTTCAAAGTCTGGTGCTCCTGAGTGGCGATAGCCAGTTTCTGGGAAAAAGACTTCCAAAACATATTTCCAAGCATGGTGGATACTGGCTGGTATAGCGCCTTTGACTGGTACGATAGCATATTCAGCTTCTGCGATTTCCTTGATTGACAGACCTAGTTCTTCTGCTTTCGCTTTATCCGTCACATCATAAGCAGCCATATAATTAATGATTTCACCTTCTTTAACATCAGAGCAGAGGCCAAAGGATTGGCCACTGCTCAGACTTTCTAGGCTTTCAAAGCTGTGATTTGCATAGAGCTGCTCCCATGCAGACGGGCACTGGCTATTGTCAATAGCTTCCAATAGGACGCCTGCCACGGTAAAAGCAGGTTTCTTTTGAATCTTGATATCCATGTTCTTTCCTCCTGTAATCTTTAAGGATAATTGAAGTCTAGGAAAGACCCGATAAGGTTTTCCATTTCGAACTTCTGAGGGGGTCGCACCATGGAATTTCTTGAAGGCTGCGCTGAAAGCATCCGCAGAGTCATAGCCGTATTTCATCGCAATGTCAATGACTTTCTCAGAGCTTTTCCGCAAGTCTGTCACTGCTTCTGACAGCCTGCGATTGCGTAGATATTCTGCTAAAGTCATATCTGCTAGAATAGAAAAGAGCCTGCTAAAGAGAGCATAAGAATAGCCTGACAGCTGCTGGAATTGCTGCAAATCCACTTCTGCGTCTAGCTTACTTTCCAGATATTCCATGGTTCGATTGAATTGATGCATCATAATCTTTTTACCTCCTGACTATAGTTTAACAAACCTAGTATTCTCCTGCCCTAGAATTTTTGTACAAGATTTATAGGGGATTTTACAACCTATCCCGCAGCTTCTCCACAAAGAGATAAGCCGCTGGACAGGTCAGGGTATTTCTGATTGTCAGATGATTAATCTGATGAATCTTCTTGCGGTCTGTATGAGGGAACTCTCGGCAGGCCTTGGGACGGACATCGTAGATCGAGCAGAGATTGTCCCCACCTAAAAAAGGACAAGGCATGGCCTTGAAAACCTTGTCACCGTCTTCGTCCACCTGCAGAAATTCCTCTTCAAAAGCTGGCAGCTTCATCTTGAAATACTTGGCAATGCGGACAATGTCGGCTTCCTTAAAGTCTGGCCCCAGAGTTTTACAGCAATTGGCGCAGGCTGTACAGTCAATCTCCTCAAAGACTTCATCATGGATTTGCTGGGCAATCTTATCGAGGTCTTTTGGTGGCTTTTTCTTGAGACTGGCTAAAAATTTTCGGTGCTCTTTCTGTTTTTGCAGGGCTAGCTGATGGTATTTTTCAAGGTCAATTTCTTGAGGCATGATCTCTCATTCTCTCTATTCATAGGCATTTGACACTTAGCATTATACCATAAAATAAAAAAACGGCAGCTTTTAATAAAAACTGCTGTTTCATTTTTAGATATTCGATTTTCCTGACTCTTCTAGCTTTTCATCCCAAGTGTATTCAATATAATAAACGAATTTACCGAGAGTATCCGAATCCCCTTCAAAGGAGATGAGATAGATCTTATCCTTTTGTTTGAAAATCCAGCTAGTGAGGTATTGACCAGATTTCATATTGACATTTACTTGATAAGCATCATTTCCTGAAACAGTCGTTTTTGCTCCCCAAAATTTCTCCGCCTCTTTATTCTCACTCCAGTTATAATATATGCGATTTGCGATTGTCTCAGCCGTGAAATCCTCACCTTCTCCAATATTAGCTTTTTCCTTCGTATAGGCATTCATGCTGACAATGTTGTAGCCGGAACCATCTGTATACTGGATACTGTCTCCACCACCTAAATCAGTAAACTTAACCCAGTTCTTTGGAATGCTGATGTAGCCATAGTCATCTGAACCGACACGTTTGGTTTCTGCAGTGACCAAACTATCATCCGCACTAGAGCTTGAGCTGCTATCACCTCTTAAAGAGAAAGTCTCACTCGTTGAAGACGACTTAACTCCACCCTTTTTTCTAGGAAATAATACACAAGAACTCAATGTCAAGCCTATTAAGCCCATCATAAGCAGTAAAAACCATTTCTTTTTCATAGAAAAACTCCTTTCCAAAAGAGTAAATTGTACCGATAACTATATTTTACCATATTTATCCATTTGCAAAAAATATTTACTGTCTAATCTGATAACTAAAGACAAGGAGCATTATTGTAGTGTAAGCTATACGCTGCGATAAATAATATTCTCAATTGATTTCTGCACTTCCGATTTTAGCCCCTATGGACCTGACTAAAGATTTGATTTTTGTCAGAACTACCAACTCTGGCTTGATTCTGGCATTTTTGTTACAAGCTCTTTCAGAACATTCTCAAGTTGATAAACTACTTCTTTTTAAGATTTGTTAAAAAGAAAGTTTCACTTTTAACTCACACATCCCAGAGGCACTATACAACGGATAAAAAGAAGGATTGGAAAGCAAATAATAAAATACTTGTCCTTGAAATGCTATTCGATAAGAATGCTGTAACAGTTGGCAAAATAGATAGGCAAAATCCAATAATACACCTACATCCGACAGCCTCGAAACGAAAAGTTTTGAACAAATTCAAGCGATTTTTCTAGTACATCTTTCTTTTGTAAGGGATTGATTGTGTGAGAAAAGCCCTTCTTTCAACTTTTCTGTTCATCATAGTAGTTTCATTCCATCTTGTTCTAGCTCATTTTTACACGATACATAAAAAATCCTAGCTTGCTAGGATTTTAAACTGTCATTAAATTTATCTCTAGAATCGGGTGAACAATATCCACTGGATGTTATTCCTCATCCATACTCAGGACACTGAGAAAGGCTTCTTGTGGAACTTCGACAGATCCGATAGCTTTCATCCGTTTTTTACCGGCTTTTTGTTTTTCTAGGAGTTTGCGCTTCCGGGAAACGTCACCACCATAACACTTGGCAAGTACATTTTTACGAAGGGCCTTGATATCAGTACGAGCCACAATCTTATGTCCAATGGCTGCCTGAATGGGCACTTCAAACTGCTGACGAGGGATAATTTTCTTGAGCTTGTCCACAATCAGCTTACCACGCTCATAGGCAAATTCTTTGTGAACGATAAAGCTGAGAGCATCAACCTTGTCGCCATTGAGGAGAATATCCATCTTCACCAGCTTGGACGAGCGATACTCAGAGATTTCATAGTCAAAGCTAGCATAGCCACGAGTAGAGGACTTGAGCTTGTCAAAGAAATCAAAGACGATTTCAGCAAGCGGGATTTGATAGATGACATTGACCCGATTATCATCAATATAGTCCATGGTCACAAAGTCACCACGCTTGCGCTGAGCCAGCTCCATAACTGCTCCGACAAATTCTTGGGGCACCATAATCTGTGCCTTAACGTATGGCTCTTCGATGGAATCAATCTTGGTCGGGTCCGGAAACTCGCTTGGGTTGGACACATCAATAGACGCCCCATCTGTCATATTGACCTTATAGATAACGGATGGCGCCGTCATAATCAGATCGATATTAAACTCACGCTCCAAACGCTCCTGAATGACATCCATGTGCAGTAAGCCCAGGAATCCACAACGGAAACCAAATCCTAATGCCTGTGATGTTTCTGGTTCAAACTGCAGACTGGCATCGTTTAGCTGGAGTTTTTCGAGAGCCTCACGCAGATCGTTGTATTTATTGGACTCGATAGGATAGAGACCAGCGAAGACCATAGGATTCATCTGCTTGTAGCCAGCTAGTGGCTCTGCAGCTGGATTGTCCGCCAAGGTCACTGTATCTCCGACCCGAGTATCCTGTACCGTCTTGATAGAGGCTGCGATATAACCAACATCCCCAGTAGCCAAGAAATCACGACCAACGGCCTTGGGCGTAAAGATGCCGACCTCAGTTACATCAAAGGTCTTGCCATTACTCATGAGCTGAATGCTATCTCCCGGCTTGACCACACCGTCCATCACCCGCACTTGCAGGATTACCCCACGATAGGCATCGTAGACTGAGTCAAAAATCAAGGCCTTGAGCGGTGCTTCAACATTTCCAGTCGGAGCTGGAACTTTTTCCACAATCTGCTCTAAAATTTCCTCAATTCCGATACCAGCCTTGGCAGAAGCTAATACGGCTTCGCTAGCATCCAAACCAATCACGTCTTCAATCTCAGTTCGTACACGTTCTGGGTCCGCAGCTGGCAGGTCAATCTTATTAATAACTGGTAGGATTTCCAAGTCATTATCCAGCGCTAGATAAACATTGGCCAAGGTCTGAGCTTCAATTCCCTGAGCCGCATCCACGACCAGAATGGCACCTTCACAGGCCGCAAGTGACCGCGATACTTCATAGGTGAAGTCTACGTGTCCCGGGGTGTCAATCAAGTGGAAGATATAGGTTTCGCCATCCTTGGCAGTATAATTGAGCTCGATAGCATTGAGCTTAATGGTGATGCCACGCTCCCGCTCCAAGTCCATGCTGTCTAAGAGTTGGGCTTGCATTTCCCGGCTGGAAACCGTCTCAGTCGCCTCCAAAATCCGGTCAGCCAAGGTTGATTTCCCATGGTCAATGTGGGCAATGATGGAGAAATTGCGAATCTTCTCCTGACGTTTTTTCAAATCTTCTAAATTCATTTTTCTCTTCCTTTTAGGGTATTCTATTCATTATACCATAAGGAAGCGGACTTTTACCACTGTTGGAAATTTTTCCAATCCATCCATATCCTTTCCTCATCAGGTCAAAATATGCTATAATATTCACAAATACCTTTGGAGAAAACTGATGATTAAATTACTTGCTCTTGATATGGACGGCACTCTGCTAGACAATCAAAAGGAAATCCCTCAAGCTCACATTGAGGCCATCCACCAGGCAATCAAGGCTGGTGTCAAGCTGGTTTTGTGTACCGGCCGTCCTCTTGTCGGTGTCAAGCCTTACTATGAAAAACTAGGCCTTACCCAAGAAAATGAATACGTTATCGTAGATAACGGCTGCGCTATTCACCAGACAGAAGACTGGAAGCTGGTCAACTGGCGCCAATTAAGCAAAGAAGATATCATCTTCCTAGATCAGATTTCCAAACAAACACCAGCACAATATACCCTTTTTGACGAGGAGCGTTATCTGGTCGTCGATGAAGAGCCAAATAACCTTGTCACCTATGATGCCAGTTTGGTCTTCACTACCCCTACTCAGATCAGTCTTGAGGAAGCTCTGCATCCCGATACAATCATGTTTCAAGCTATGTTTTTAGCACAACCAGAAGAATTGGATGCCTTTGAAGCCCAGTTTGGAGACGTTTTGAGTCAACGATTCAGTGCTGTCCGCTCTCAACCTGTTATTTTTGAAACGATGCCCAAAGGGACAACCAAGGCAACTGCTTTAAAAGAATTAACTGAAAAACTTGGTTTTTTGCCAGAAGAAGTCATGGCTATCGGCGACGCCAACAATGATATCGAAATGCTCGAATTCGCAGGCCTCGGAGTTGCTATGGGCAATTCTAGCAACTATGTTAAAAAACTAGCCAATTATGTGACAGATACCAATGATGCGAACGGTGTCGCCGCAGCTATTGAAAAGTTTATTTTGAATCAATGAGATATAAAAGATGGTGGGACAGAAGTAATTTTTTAAAATTTTACTTCATCCTCTTGCCTCTAGACTGAGATTAAAAGGATCTTTCAGACATTATTTTGTTATCACTTAGTTTATCTTTTATTACCTTATTAGATTAAACAGTCTGGGAAACTGTTGATCAGAACAAAGCGAGGCTGAAACAAAAGTGTCTCAGCCTTTTTTGTTGCAATCTAAAAAGTATCGAGATTAGAAAATCTCTATTCCCTTCTTTTTTCACATTTTCCAGTATACTTGCAGGTGGCTGGTAAGATGGGAGTGCCTAGCTCCTGTCAAAAAGCTGCTGATACGGTGCAGTAAACAGATCTTAACACAATGATCCTAATCCAACCAGAGTGCTCCGCTACATCTCCTCCATAATTAGAAAATGATAAACATAAAGCCGATAAGGATTATGTCCAAAAACATAATTGGCCATCGCAACGGCTTTCCTCCATGTAAAGTTACATATTCTTAGTGCTGGCACAAAGACTACTGGCAAAGCAGTTCCCTGATCAAATCTTGGTGCCAAAGTATCGCGAATTTCCCTTCTGAAATCATGTTATAAAGTCAGCAACGAAAATGCATAATCAGCTTTTAGGCAGTTTTCCTGCTTTCTCCAGCATTTTCTTGACAAAGTATGGCATTTTAACATTTTCGCGGCCTTTTTTCTCAATCAATTTCTTGACAAAATCTGGCATTTTCAGCTCTGCACCTTCTGCCAGAATCTGACTGCTCTCCTCCGACGGCTGCAATTCATCAAATGTTTCTTCTTCTGGAAAACATTCTTTGAAAGGTTCATGCTTATGGCGGTGGATACTTTGAATCAGAGCGTCAATTAGACGGTCATCTGCATTGGGCATAGGCGGTCTATGATAGGCAACACCCAGATCTTCGCAAAGTTCCTTGCACTCCACGTCATTGTCAAAAAGGACCTCTATATGCTCACTGATAAAGCTAATCGGTACAAAAATATAATGCTGCGGATGTGTTTCTTGCTGACGCATGTAGTCCAGCACATCAGGTTTGATCCAAGGGAGTCCAATGTCACTCTCACTTTGCCAAACATTGAGATAATCCTCCTCTGTCAAACCCAACCTGTCAGCAATCAAGCGGACATTGTCATAGATCTGATCAATGTAAGGATCTCCAAAATCTAAAGCCAGAATAGGCACACTGTGGGCTGAAAAGAAAATCTTGAAGGTCTCCTCTCCAACCTCTTCTGTAAGAATCTTTCTCAGTTTCTCTGCCCAATAATCAAGAATAGCTTCTTCTTGATACCATTCCTTAATGATATTAAAGCGGATGGAGTCACTCTGGATAAACTTCTCATAACCCATAACAGAATAGTAAGAAAAATGCGGCTCTAGGATCAAACAGATACAATCCTCAATACCATCCTCTTCCATCCGCTCAATCACATCTGGGATAAAAGGACGTGAGAATTTATTGGCAAAATAAACCGCATACTCACCAGATAAACGCTGACGGACCTTTTCCACCTCTTCTAGACTGATACGCTGCAGAGGCGTTCCGCCAATGAGGACATAGTTATCATAGAGGGTCTGAATCTCATGGTCTTGCGGCCTGACACCGCGGCGAATATTGGTAAAAAATTCAGCCACTCCCTCAAAGCTAATCTCCTCTGGCGAGCCAAAAGTCATCATTAGAACTGCTTTCTTCATCATCTTTCCTCTTCAATCACCTTGTGAAAACCAAACTAGCCTTTCAATGGTTTACTTGTAATTTCTTTCATTTTAACATCTTAAAAAAGACTTGAATAGCCTAAAATCCCATTCTCTACGAAGAAAATACAAATTTAATAATTCAGACATTTTAACAATTGAAAAACAAAAATAAAACAGAACGGACTGCTGCTCTCCAAAACTGAAAAATAGTTTGCGACTTCATCTTTTAAAGCCTTCCCTGTGAAATTCATATTTTTTAACGCTTATATAAAATGGTTTTTAAGATGTTAGTTAGAAGCGACAGCAGTAAAAAATATTTCTCACCTTTCCCCAATTATGCTAAAATAGATTTGAATAAATGAAAGAGGAGTTTTTATGAAATACCCTAATCTTTTAGAGCGTTTCCTGACTTATGTCAAGGTCAACACGCGCTCAGACGAAACATCTACTACTACACCCAGCACCCAGAGTCAGGTGGACTTTGCTAACAATGTCCTCATCCCTGAGATGAAGCGGGTTGGCTTGGAAAATGTCTACTACCTACCAAATGGCTTTGCGATTGGAACTCTGCCAGCTAACGATCCAAGCTTTACCCGCAAGATTGGCTTTATTTCCCACATGGATACGGCGGACTTCAACGCAGAAAACATCCAGCCGCAGGTCATTGAGAATTATGACGGCGGTGTGATTCCGCTTGGTCAGTCTGGCTTCAACTTAGATCCTGCTGACTTTGCTAGTTTGAAAAAATACAAAGGACAAACCTTGATTACAACCGATGGAACGACTCTTCTTGGATCTGATGATAAATCAGGTATCGCTGAAATTATGACAGCAATTGAGTATCTATCAGGTCACCCGGAAATCAAACACGGCGAAATTCGAGTTGGTTTTGGTCCAGATGAAGAAATTGGTGTTGGAGCTGACAAGTTTGATGCGATAGATTTCGATGTAGATTTCGCTTATACGGTTGACGGTGGCCCGCTTGGAGAACTTCAATTTGAAACTTTCTCTGCAGCTAGTGCAGAAATCACTTTCCAAGGACGCAATGTCCATCCAGGGACAGCCAAAGGACAAATGATTAATGCTCTGCAATTAGCTATTGACTTTCATAATCAATTGCCACATGGTGACCGCCCTGAGTTAACAGATGGCTACGAAGGCTTCTATCATCTTATGAATGTAGAAGGAACTGTTGAGGAAGCAAAAGCAAGTTATATCATTCGTGACTTTGATACAGTAACCTTTGAAAAACGCAAAGAATTCATGCGCTCCATTACCAATAAAATGAACGAAAAACATGGTGAACGGGTTCATTTAGAACTGAAAGATCAATACTACAATATGCGCCAAGTCATTGAAAAAGACATGACACCAATCAATATCGCAAAAGCAGTCATGAACAAATTGGACATCAAACCGATTATTGAACCTATTCGTGGCGGGACGGATGGCTCTAAAATTTCCTTTAAGGGAATTCCAACACCAAATATCTTTGCCGGTGGTGAAAACATGCATGGACGCTTCGAATACGTCAGTCTGCAAACAATGGAACGTGCTGTCGATACCATTATCGGCATCGTCTCTTATCAAGAAAAATAAACTTTAATGAATATAAAAAGCGAACACAGCTAATCTCCCACGAAATTAGTATGTTCGCTTTTTCATTATTGACTTTCAGTCTGTCTCGCTCCGCTAGGTGCGAGACAAATAAACCACCCGCTATGCGGGTGCGCATCAAAGGTTATACCAAAAAAACTCCAAACGCGATACAATAAAGGTGTTCAAGCCAATTGTGAAGCGAAAGGAGAAAAATATGGCGCAAAAGGCACATAGTTTATCACACACAAAGTGGATGTGTAAATATCACATTGTGTTTACACCTAAGTATAGACGAAAAGTTATCTATAATCAATATCGAAACAGTTTGGGTGAAATATTCCACCGATTATGTGGTTATAAAGGAGTTGAAATTATTGAGGGACACTTAATGCCAGATCATGTACATATGTTAGTAAGCATTCCACCAAGGATAAGTGTTTCTAGTTTCATGGGGTATTTAAAAGGTAAAAGTGCTCTCATGATGTTTGACAAACACGCCAACCTAAAGTACAAGTTTGGGAACCGACATTTTTGGGCGGAAGGTTATTACGTGAGTACAGTAGGACTTAATGAAGCCACCATCAAGAAATATATCCAAGAGCAGGAAAAGCATAATATAGCGTTGGATAAATTGAGTGTAAAAGAATATGAGGATCCCTTTAGGGATAGTGGTAAGTAATGCAAACACCTCTTTGAGAGGTTTGTGACGAGTCAAGAGCAATGAGGCTTGAACAAAGTGAAAGCCAGCGTCTTTAGGCGCTGGCTGGTGATGTGGGCTTATAGCCCTGGAACAAACCACCCGTTAGACGGGTGGTTATGATTCTATTTCCTAATTCTGATCCAATTTCCAGAGTAAAATTTATCCTTGTTGAACCTACTCCAACACATTCTGGAACACAGAAGTTTTCCTGAGAGACAGCATTGATTAAACCGCCTACCTCTTATTGTCCTGCTACTTCATTTGTTGAAGGATCTTGAACAGAAGACTGATTCGACTTTTCTTGCACGGTATTGACCTCTTGATCTTTTGATTCTGGAGCAGTGTTATCAGAGGCTGCTTGACTGTTACTGTCACCTGCTAAAGCTTGAGTCTCACTTGATACCTTAGCAGAGGCAGCTTCCATGGATGTTTCAGCAGATTTCCCTGCTTCGGAATCTTTCTCTTCAGATTTACCCGCGTCAGAGACTGGTTTTTCAGCTTTGTCCGGATGTTGAAGACCTTCGATAAAAGTCTGAACTTCTGTAAGCAATTCCTCTTTATTGACCTTGTTATCCGCAAGCTTATCAAATAAAGCTTCTAGCTTAGTAAATACTTCATCTGAAGCATTTTGTTCCTCAAGCAACTTATGGGCAGCCATAAGGAGGACATAGATTTTCTTATAGAGCTCTTGGTCTTTCGGACTGCTTTCTGCTTGCTGAGCTTTGATGGTCTCAACCATCTTAGCCAAGAGAATCTTGCCATCTGCTAAAATAGCTTCTCTATCCTTACTAGCTGCTTGAAAATCAGTTTGGAGTACCGTTAATTGATTCTTATAATCTTCCTGACTAGCAGAATCTTTGATTCTTTCTAAAAGCGTTTGCCCTTGCTGGAAGAGAGCCTGGAAAGTTTCATCCGGAATCTCTACTTTTGGCCGCGGCGCAAATTCACCGTACAATTCTTTCAAGAAGCCATAGATAGCTGTTTTGTAGTTTTGATCATCAGTCTTTTCTGTATCTAGAATTGTTTTACTTTTTGCTGGAGCCGTCTCACCACTAGCAAGAGCCTTATCAACTTCTAGCTTCGTCTGATAGAGATCCAAGAATAAAGCTTTCAAATCAACCGCTTCGATAAAGGCTTGTGACTTGTAGATCTTCATAGCTAAGTCTGCAACTTTTTTACGAAGCTCTGGCTGCAATCGTGCATCATCTACGGCTAGATAGAAGGCCTTTAGATATTCGACAGAAGTCACCCCTGTCCTGTCTTGATAATCTTGAAGACTGGTCAGCAGTTGATCGATTTCATTTATCTTAACTCCATTTTTCTCCACCTTAGCTAGCTGCAATTCACTGAGCAAGGAAGTCTTATTGACATTGTAGCTGTCTGTTTCCAAGCGTTTGATTTTATCGACCAGTTCCTGATATTTCTTATCTACTTCCGTCAACTTCTCAGTTTGGGCGCTCTTATCTACGTGAATATAGTGCTTATCAAATTGCTCCAAACTAGCCAAATAGCCAGCTGTCGAATTGCTTGGCAATTGCTTCATGGTTTCTACAAAGTTTCCTAAAGCAAGCTCAATTCGGCGCTGCATCAACAGATCGTCAGCATAAATCGTTCGACTCGCTGTAAGCAGAGCTTCCACTTTCTCTAAAACAGGCTTTTCACTATAAGCACCGGCTTGATAAGCTGATTGTAAGGCTGGCAGTTTATTCTTTAGACCTAAGTCAACACCTTTGGACTGTACACGAATGTAATGATTGTGGTCCCCGTGGGGAATAACAAACTGACCATTTTCTACTTGAATGCTGTAAGGCGACAAACCTGAACGCAGAGCCGTTGTATAGAGCTCATTTAAAAAGTCCAACTCAGGATTCCCTGTCTCTAAAGGAATACGGACATGCTCTTTTCTGACAGCATAAGGGTGGATATGGGTCGGGTCATAAGCTTGATCTGGATTATTAAAGACGAAGAAGCCTTTGGAAATCTTAATCGCTTCGCGCGGAACTCCATAAGTCTTGGAGATATAAGCCATCTTTTCCTCATCACTGGCATCGCGAGAATAGCGATCATATTCTGCGCTGACTGGACTGGACTGGTTTGAATCTTTTTGCTTAGCCAAGTTAGCTTCTGCTGCTGCAATTTGATCTGCCGTCAAATCCTTTTTAAAGAAGTAATGAGCATGGCCTCCATGTTGGACAACATAACCTTCCTCATCTTTTGAGATGACAGCTTCCGCATGAAAACCATGGTCGTGCTCAGGCTGAGACGGTAGCTGAGGCTTCAAAGCTTGCAGAGGATCTCCCAGCGGCTGATAGGTATAACCTATAGGAATCAAGCGGGCAATCTTCGCTTCCAAGTCTGACAGCTTGTCATAAGGAATGAAATGATGGTGGTCTCCGTGGGGGATAACAACCCCCTTGTCTGTCCGACGACTAATTTTCAACGGGTCAAACACCACACCGTCCCCTTCATGATAGCGCTGAGATTGAGGCAGGGCATAGAGTTGCTGCAGCAGACTTGGCAAGGATGGCTGAGATGGTTGAGACGGCTGGAGCGGATTGGACGGACTCGGCTGAGGAACCGCTAAGCCAGGACTTGGCTGCTCAATCTTTGAATGATTTGGCAGCTGTGGAGTCCGATTTGAGACTGGTCCACCCTGATTGCCAGCACTATTCTGATTCCAAGTATCGGAAGAAGCAATCGTCTTGCCGTAGTTAGGCGGATTCACCCGTCCACCAGCCCGTCTGCTATTCCAGTAGCTCTGAGCCGCCGCTAATTCTGCTGGTGACAGGTCGCTCTTAGGAATGTAGTGAAAATGCCCGCCATGCGGCACGATAAAAGCATCGCCAGTATCCTCGATGATGTCAGACGGACTGAAAGTATAACCATCATCCGTCTTATAATACCCTTGGCCTTGATAGCTAACTCCTGTAAGGTCTACTGCTGTCTTTCCCGCAGCTAAGTACTTGCTGGGCTGGCTGAAATCGCGAGTCTTGCTTGATTTTGTAGTGGAAGATTTGCCACTATCGCCATCTTCCTTGGTCTTATGCAGCTTTTTCTGTTGGGCAATCTCCTCCACCGAGCGGACATTGCTGGTATGCTTGGCATCTTTGAGGTAAAGATAATATTTCCCCTCTACCTCAATGATATAGCCATCCTTGACCTCATTGATAATATCTGCTTCCTGCAGCGTGTAGTTAGGATCTCGGATAATCAGCTCTTCGCTGATAATGGCATCAAAAGGAACCTTTCCATCAAAGTAATGATAATGATCTCCGTGGGAAGTGACGTATCCCTGATCTGTGATTTTCACGACAATCTGCTCCGCTTCAATACCTTCCTCGTCATTGATTTGGTCAGATGTCAATTTTTTATTTTTATCCGTCTTGCCATCCGAAGTCTTGTCCTCAATATAGGCTACTTGGTTATCTTTGGTCTGGGGTCGGGATTGAGCTTGCCATTGGATGAGCCCGTAAGTGCCAAGGCCGACAGCCAGTATAGCGACTGAAGCAAGGAAATATTTCTTTTTCATGGTTCTCCTTTATTCTTTCAAATCTTTGGCTAAAACAGCTAGATTTGCTTCTAAATTTTCTAAATAAGACAGTTGATTGGCTGGGTCTGCTTCCAGAGGATTCAGCTCCTTAATTTTTACACCAGTCGCCTTGACCAAAGTCTGGGCGATTTTCGAGGAAGCATTGCTTTCCACAAAAATGGTCCGCACCTTGTGCTCCTTGACAAAGTCTTCTATCTCTGTCAGCTGGCGTGGACTAGGCTCCTGCTCTGGTGAGATACCAGCAATGCCCAGCTGGGTCAGCCCAAAACGCTTGGCTAGATAAGAAAAGGCGGTATGCTGGGTGACAAAGGTCTTGTTGGGCACTTTATCAAAAATCTTCTGGTAACGCTCGGTCAGCTCCTTGGCCTGTTCTTGAAATTTTCGAGCATTAGCCTTATAAGTATCTCGATGGTCGCTATCCAGCTCCGACAGCTTGTCGGCAATAATCTGAGCTTCCTCCGCAGCTTTTTTAGGATCCAGCCAGGTATGGGGGTCATAGAGTGTCTTCTCATCCACTCCCTCTCCTGCTTGGACATCTTCTAAGCCTACGACCCGATCCAGCTCCATACCTTGAGAAGCCTCAAGGACCTGAACCTTAGAATGCTGCAAACTCGGATTGAGCTCGCCTGCCCAAGACTCCAAAGTCCGCGAGTGATAGACAAAGACATCCGCATCATAGATGGCTGCCACGTCATTGGCTGAAGGCTCAAAATCATGAATGCCGCTGCTAGACTGAATCATGCGCACATCATTCAGGTCCCCCGATATAGCCTTGACCATAGAATAGATAGGATAAAAACTCGTCACAATCTTCAAGCCTTGGGATGGATTAGCGTTGCCAGACTCCTTCTGAGACTGACAGCCCAATAGACATAGGGCCAGAGCCAGCAAACTTAGCCAAGTTGCAATTCTCTTACTTTGTTTCATAAAATCTCCTTAATTATCATTAACCAGTTAATTAACTGGTTAATATCATACACTTTGTCAATATTTTTGTCAAGTTATTTTGAAAAATATCCAAGAAAAAGAGGAAGAAGGACAGTAAAAAGAGAAGATCAGTTTGATCCTCTCCAGATTTTAGCTTTTCTCTAATAGCTACAGTTGACAATGAGGTGCAACAACCCATCAATTCTCACTTCCCTCGCTCCTATATTTTCAGATTCGAGCTAAATAGCGTTGACACCCTCATTTCAGACCAAGCATCACCTACGTCCCACAATACAGTTGTATGAGGAACTACTTTTATCGGATCTGCTCAAAATGCAGATGGACGGCGATATGGTCTCCGTAGCCGCTACGCTCCAAATCACGCTGCAAGCGGTACGAAATGTAATGCTCAGCAATGGTAATGTAGCCCGCTCCCAAAAGACGATTCTCTACCATGGACTGAATCATGCTAATAGTCGCGCGCTCTACCTTGGCTTCTTCCAAATCTAAAACAACTTTTTTAGTCACCAAAGCCAGATTTTGACGGAGATCGTCCGTCAGAACATACACAGTCTGTGCTGCCTTCAAAACAGCTTGATAAATCTTATCTGGGTCAAATTCAACAACTTCACCGCTACGCTTAATAACTTGCATAAATGCTCCTTTTTATTTTTAAATATTTCTGAAATAGTGTAAATCTCTGGCCTGACTACTATCAATCCAATTTTCAGTAGCATTTTCAAAGCCAAAGCCTTCTTTTTCGTAGAAAGAAATACCGAGAGTATTTCCTTCGGTCACTGTGACAGCTTGTTCCACAGCTTGATGTTCCGATTTTTGATAATCCGTTAAGGTACGGACCAAGGCATGACCAACTCCCAATCGTTGAGCTCGAGGCAAAACATAGAGAACATAGATATTAGCTCTACCGTCCTCCCCCATACCGCCTCCAATGCATCCGAGAGCTTGACCATCTACTTCTGCCAGCCAGTAGCCATTCCATTCAGGAGAGAGCTCGGTCAAGTCCTTTACTAAGCGCTCTTGACTGTAAAATATTTCAAAAACTCGCCGGATGTACTGGGAGGAGTAGATTTCTTGATAAGTGCTCAGCCAAGTTTCGGTACAAATGTCCTGAATAATCTGCCAGTCCTCTTCGCTAGCTTTACGTATAAGCAGCACCATCACCTCCAGAGCTCAAAGCTAATGATCACCTTTTCATTATACAATCTTTTTCATTATTTTTCAAAAGAAACTCCCTATCTGCATAATAACCAAATGATGAAAAACAATCACAGCAACATTAGCTCTTATAAACAAGTTTAATTCCCCCATTTTACTGATTCAGCACAAAAACTGGAAGAACTCCCCAGTTCACAACCATTTTCCCATATGCAGATTATCCTCATTGCCGACCTCTATTCACTAAAAGCCATTAATATTATGCTATTTTTAATGAAAAAGAAAAATCCAGCGAATATCGAAATTTCACTGGTTTTTAAAGAACTTATATTTTGCAGAATCAATCTAGCTCAAAACGCTCACTCTTTTGTTTATTTGGCAGAAAAAGCGAAAGAATGATACCTGCTAAGGCTGGGAGCAACCAAGGAAGAGAGGCTCCGGCGAGAGGCAAGGAATTTATCGTGTTCTCGAGCCCCTTTATTTTAAACTGGGGTGCCAAAACGCTGGCCGCAGCAATCAAAGCAACTATGGCAATCGTAAACTGCATCCCAGGTTTCGAAAGTGGCAAAATTTTATTAACAATCACAATCATAACAATGGTAATCGTAATTGGATAAAGAATCATCAGGACTGGGAGTGAATACTGGATAATGGCATTGAGCCCAAGATTGGCTATAGCAAAGCCTATCAAAGTAAAGACAGTCGCATATACTTTATAAGATAATTTCGGAAAAGTATTATGGAAAAACTCACCAGTTGAGACAATGAGACCAGCTGTCGTTGTAAAGCAAGTCACCGTTACCATGACCGCTAGAAAAATCTGTGCCGCTGGACCAAAAATTGCCTGAGTTGCTGAGGAAAGAACAGAAGCTCCAATATTCGCCCCTTGAGGCAGTTGAGCTGTATCAAGCGGGAAATGATTCCCTAAAAATCCGAGCCCAACATACAGGACACTAAAGCCCATGGCTACAAGGATACCAACCACCCAGATCGTTGAAACATATTCTTTTCTATTTTTAAATCCGAGCTGGTTTAGGGTCGCTACAGCAACCACACTAAAAGCAACTGAGGCCAGAGCATCTAGAGTGTTGTAGCCTTGAAGGAAACCTGCGCCAAAAGCAGATCCAGCATACTCAGCAGTAGCGGGCTGGGGAGCAGCCACTCCATATCTGAACGCCCCAAGAACAACCAAAACGACAATCAAAATCGCGAAAATTGGAGTCAGATAGCGGCCGATACTGTCCAAAATCTTTGATGGATTAAAAGCGATGATATACGCCAACACAAAATAAATTGTGGTGAAGATAAAAAGCCAAATCGTATGAGAATCTGCCGGCAGCATTGGCTCAATTCCGACAGAGAAAGCTGTTGTAGCGGTCCGTGGAATGGCGAAGAAAGGACCAATCGAAAGGTAGAGAACCACAAGATAAGCAATTGCAAACCAAGGAGCAATTTTTTGTGAAATTTCATCCATATAACCTTTAGGATTCGAAGCTCCGACAACCAAAGTCAAGATGGCAATCCCAACTCCAGACAAAACAAACCCTGCAATCGCTGCCCAAAATTGAGGACCCGATTCCAACCCAAGCTGAGGGGGGAAAATTAGATTTCCAGCTCCAAAAAACATTCCAAATAAAAGCAAGCCTGTTAAAGCACCCTTTTTAATCATTAGAAACTCCTCTCCCACTTTAAAATGCTTTTCCATTATAACTATAAACTCACTTTTCTGCAAGATATTTGGATAAGTTATACTGAATAAAAGGGATTTATAATACAAAATATGTTTTAATACGAACTTCATGAAATTAATTTTGATTTAAATTGAATATTTAGAGAGCATTTTTTGATAATCGCATCTTTTTCAAGGATATAGCACTTCGCTTTTAAATTTCAAAAACTTTTTGTTCGTTTTATATCGAATCGTTTTCTTTGTTCAAAATGTTTTTATGATGTACTAGGAACATAATTTTACGCTGGAGACTTTCTGTTGCTACACTTATTTGCTTGTGTTCAAGAAATTACCTACCTTTTCATCCTCTACTGCAACTGGTCTACATATTCCTTGAACTCTTACTCCTGCTTTCGTTCAGCTCAGGAGTCAATCCCTTATTTTTACAAATTTAAAATATATAGCTAATCATCAATTTTTTTATCTGACAATTGCTCTTGGCACCACACGACGTGGAACTGTCCTATCGTAAAACCAGATAGATATGAGTTTTCTTAAACATTCCCCACCCAAATCTCAGTCAAATTCTTCACTATTTTTCGTCATTTTTAAAAGGAAACTCAGCTGAGTTTCCTTTTATATATATCTAGGCTTCTTTCTTATCCGAAAATTGACTCATATATAAGTCATGATAGAATCCCTTGTCGGCCAGCAGCGACTCGTGATTGCCCTGCTCAATGATTTGTCCATCCTTGAGCACCAAAATCTTATCTGCTTCTTGGATAGTGGATAAGCGGTGAGCAATGACAAAGCTCGTCCGCCCCTGCATAAGAGTTTTCATGGCTTTCTGAATCAAAAGCTCTAAACGAGTATCAACTGAGGAAGTCGCCTCGTCCAAAATCAGAATCTTAGGATCCGCCAAGAGAGCCCGTGCGATCGTCAGGAGCTGCTTTTGCCCTAGCGAAATATTGCTAGACTCCTGATTCATTTCCATATTGTAGCCACCTGGTAAGGTGCGGATAAAGTGGTCCACATTGGCTGATTTGGCCGCTTCCACAATCTCCTCATCACTAGCATCAAGGTTACCAAAGCGAAGATTTTCCTTGATAGTCCCCTCATAAAGCCAAGCATCCTGCAGAACCATACCAAATTGCTTACGATAGTCTTGACGGGATAGCTGGCGAATATCGTGGCCATCCACGCTGATAGAGCCTTTAGTCACATCGTAGAAACGCATGAGCAGGTTGATCAGGGTCGTCTTACCAGCTCCGGTCGGCCCGACAATAGCCACCATTTCACCCGGCTGGACTTCCAGATTAAAGTTGCGAATCAGCGGCTTGTCTGCCACATATTGGAAGTCTACATCTTTGAAGCTGACTTGACCAGTCAAGTCCTTATCTAGCTGAATAGTATTGTCCATAACTTCATCTGGCTCATCCAAAATCTGGAAAATCCGATCCAGCGAAGACTTGGCGCTCTGGAGCTGACCTGCCAGCTGGGTAAGGTTTTGGATAGGCTGATTGACTTGCCAGACGTACTGGACAAAGGCTTGCATATTCCCGATGGTCAATTGACCAACAATAACCTGCAAACCGCCTACCAGAGCGACGATGAGATAGGTTAAATCAGAAATCGCATTAAGGACGGGCATCATGAGCCCAGAGATAAAGCTGGCTTTAAAGCCGACTTCCTGTAGATTTTGAGTAATAGCGCGAAAATCTTCAGCCGAAGTCTCTTCTCGGCCGTAAAGCTTGAGGACATTGAAGCCTGTCAGATTTTCCTGAACAAAGCCATTCATGGCTCCCAAAGCATCTGCCTGCTTCTTAAAGTAAGGCTGGGATTTTTTGAGGATAATTCTTGCTCCCATATAGGTCAGAGGAATGCTGACGATAACGATCAAGGCCAGCTGGAGATTCAGATACAAAACCATCCCGATGACTAAAATCAGCGTCATAACGGCATTGACCACTTGCAAAAAGCTTTGTTGGAGAGCATTTGAGACAGTCTCCACGTCACTAGTGAAGCGCCCAATCAAATCACCAAACTGGTGCTTGTCAAAGTAAGAGACAGGAATTTGATTGATCTTATGACTGAGCTCATTGCGCATGTCGCGGACAGTACTCTGCACAGCATTGGTCATGAAATAGTTAGAAAAGTAAGAACCAATCTCATAAAAGAGGGCACGAATAAAGTAGAGCAGCATGATCCAAGCAACATAGCTACTATTGATGGCTGCACCGGGCACTCCCTTGGCCATATCCAGCAGATTTTGCGTCAGTTCTGTAATGGCAAGCCCTAGGACAAAAGGCTCTAGGACACTCATGACCACGCTGACAATCTTGAGGAAGACTGCAAGAAGCACGGCGGCTTTATAGACTTTTAGATAGCCCCATAAGCGGACAAAACTATTTTCTTTCATCTCTTCCTCCTATTCTTCTGTTAGTGATTGGCTATTGAGCTGGGAATTAGCGATTTCGCGATAGATGGCATTATTTTCCATCAGCTCTTCATGCCGGCCTCGACCCACGATTTCACCCTTGTCTAAGACAATGATTTGATCCGCATCCATAATGGTTCCGACCCGCTGAGCCACGATGAGAACCGTTGCATCCTGCGTCTCTTCCTTGAGTCGGCGGCGCAAAGTAGCATCCGTCTTGTAGTCCAGAGCCGAGAAGGAATCGTCAAAGATATAAATATCCGGCTCCTTGACAACCGCACGCGCAATGGACAGCCGTTGCTTTTGGCCACCAGATAGATTGCTGCCACCTTCGGCCAAGTGCGTCTCGTAGCGCTCTTCTCTGCTCTCGATAAAGTCGCGAGCCTGAGCCACATCTGCTGCTTGATTGAGCTCCTCAGAGCTAGCATCTTCCTTACCATAGCGGATATTTTCAGCGATCGTCCCGGTAAATAGCAGAGCTTTCTGCGGAATAAAGCCAATCTTCTGACGGAGGGCCTTGAGGTTATAAGCGCGGACATCCACACCATCCACCAAAATCTTGCCTAAGGTCACATCATAGAAACGCGGAATCAGCTGAACCAAGGAAGACTTCCCAGAGCCTGTAGAGCCGATAAAGGCGATCGTTTCCCCCGGTTTGGCCTTGAAAGAAATACTATGTAGGACAGGATTTTCTGTCTCACCTGGATAAGCAAAGGTTACATTGTCAAATTCCAGATAGCCCCGCGTCGCTGTTTCCGTGATCCCATTCTCATTTGGATCGATGGAAATCGGCATATCCATGACTTCCTTCAGCCGCTCGCTAGAGACCGCTGTCCGTGGATACATGGTAAAGAGACTGGACAGGAGCAGGAAGGACAGAAGGGCATGGAAACTGTACTCGATAAAGGCAACTAAATCCCCGATTTTCAACTCGCCGCTGCCTAGTGGCTTGAGGGCAAACCAGACAATGGCCACAATCATGGCAATGATAATCTGCACAAAGAGAGGCTCCGTCAAACCTGTCAATTTAAAGAGACGATTGGAATTCTCCGCATAGATTTCATTTTCATCGGCGAAGCGCTCTTCCTGAAATTCCTCACGGGCAAAGGCTCGAATGACCCGCAGACCGGTCAGATTTTCCCGAGCATACTGGTTGATCTTGTCCAGCGTTTTCTGCTGCTTTTCAGACAGAGGACGCGTCTTGACCGCCACATACCAGACTACGATTGCCAAAAAAGGCACCGAAATCGCCACAATCCAAGCCATGGACGGACTGGTCAGGAAAATCATGAGGATAGACGACAGCATCATGATAGGCGTGATAGCTCCCATCTTGAGCGTTTGCTCAGCAAACTGCATGAGGACAAAGGCATCACTGGTAATCCGCGTCACCAGCGAAGAAACGCCGATCTGCTCGTACTCATGATGGGAATACTCCTGCAGCTTATCATAGAGATCATTCCGCATATCTCGCACCATGCTGGTCGTTAATTTCCCAGCAGCATAGGAAAGGACGATCCGCCCCAAAATCCCAAGGATAATAACCAGCAGCATGATAAAGCCCCAGAAATACAGGCGTTCCTGATCGCCCTGGTTAATCCCTTCGTCAATCATACGTGCCAAAACCGTTGGCAGCCCTAGATTGACCACTACAAAAAAGATAGCCGACACAAAATCCAGTACCAACCACTTGGGGTAGCGTTTCAAATAAGACCAAATGTAAAGCATAATCCCTCCATTTTCTATAATAATAAAAAAGCACTGAAGAGTACTTTTCTTGATTATCCATGCGGCGGGCAACAGCTCCGCCACAATCTCTAACTGCTACTAGTATAGCAAATCATGACGGAAATTTCAAATATTCCTACAAAACAAAAGGCGAACAAATTCTCATGCTTCCCAGCAGATAAGAATTTGCTCGCTTTTTTGGTGCCTTAGAGACAGACAAAGACACACCGCCAATTCCTTATAGGTAAGGTATAACTGATTAACAAGTTTAATCGGATGTACTACGAAATTGAACATTGGAAAGCGTCTCAATTCCTTATAGGTAAGGTATAACGAAGGATTACCTAAAACTGGTGAGAAGGATAACTCTTTGTCTCAATTCCTTATAGGTAAGGTATAACATACTCAATGAATATTTTCAGTGAGGATTTCAAGATCCTTATGTCTCAATTCCTTATAGGTAAGGTATAACTCGTTTGCGGCTTGGGTTACAAAGATTCTTTGAAAGCTATACAAAGGATAGTCTCAATTCCTTATAGGTAAGGTATAACATAGCCAACCTTTATACTAAAGGAGAAGGTGAAGGGTCTACTTCGCCGAAAAAGTCTCAATTCCTTATAGGTAAGGTATAACAAAGAAGGCCTATCAGAATCAGAAACATTAAATCTAGTCGACATCCAAGAAGTCTCAATTCCTTATAGGTAAGGTATAACCCCTTCTAACTGAATATCGGGAAAACACAGCCCGGACAACTGTCCGTCTCAATTCCTTATAGGTAAGGTATAACAGGAAGCCAATAGATCCACTAAGCTATACAACAGATTCTAAAATAACAGGTCTCAATTCCTTATAGGTAAGGTATAACAAAAAGTGTAATTGAAATTCAAGATCAAAAACAATGGTTGGAAGATATGTCTCAATTCCTTATAGATAAGGTATAACGGTAGAAGGTTTACCTATCTACCATATTGCGCCTTGGAATCTGTCTCAATTCCTTATAGGTAAGGTATAACCGGATCAAACGCCGCAGCAGCCGCAACCAAATCCGGATCAAACGTCTCAATTCCTTATAGGTAAGGTATAACTGTCTAAAAGAATTGAGCGTAGAGAATTCTTCGTTATAGTCTCAATTCCTTATAGGTAAGGTATAACCTTCGGCTTAGAGGTGGAGGTAAAATATATCTAATATAAGTCTCGCGTCTCAATTCCTTATAGGTAAGGTATAACGAGAATCCAGGCCAAAAACCTGAATTACCTAAAACTGGAGAGAGTCTCAATTCCTTATAGGTAAGGTATAACATAGATACATTGGTTACATTAAGATTGGTCAAAATGACATTTCGTCTCAATTCCTTATAGGTAAGGTATAACATAATCAAGAAAGAGGAGGATAAAATCTTTCTAATTCTTGATTCCAAGCGTCTCAATTCCTTATAGGTAAGGTATAACTCACACAGAACAAGATGAAGAACTCGTAAATTAGTCTCAATTCCTTATAGGTAAGGTATAACACCAACTCCAAACCCAGGCGAGGAGCAAAAACCAACTCCATGTCTCAATTCCTTATAGGTAAGGTATAACCAAACGACAGGATATCATGATTAACAAGTTTAATCAGATGTACTATGAGTTCGTCTCAATTCCTTATAGGTAAGGTATAACGTAAAAAATAGAACATTTGGAGGACTTAGTTATGATGTCTTTAGTCTCAATTCCTTATAGGTAAGGTATAACAACAGCATTTTCGCTGTTTCTAGATTGATTGTATCAAAAAACAGGGCTTTTTTCAAGATTTCAATGAAAAAAGTCGGTCGATCTTTTTTGTCCTAGCGCTTATAAACCGCTTGGTTGGCAGCTTTTGAAAAAGAGACAAAATATCGAAAAGATCGACCGACTTTTTGAAAGACAAAATCAGAAAAATCGAGAGTGGGACAGAAATCGGTAATTCGTTAGAATTCGATTTCGTCGTCCCACCTCCGCACAGTTGAGTAGGGCTGTAAAAGCTGATGAAATCAGCGTAATAGAGCCCACTCAACCACTGCGTATTGCTCGACAATACAAAGATAATTGAGAGGCTAGGACTTTTGTCCCAGACTCTTTAATATTGAAGATTAGCGAACTTAATCATCTGAATCTAGCGGCAAATAAAGACAAATCTGGGTAAATTTATCTGGTTCAGACTGGATTTCCATATGATAGTCGTCTCCGAACTGCAATCTCAAGCGTTGATCGACATTTTTCAGACCGACACCACCTAAGTGAAGGAGAGTCGCATCCATAGGAGCGTTAACATCAAATCCTCGGCCGTTATCATAGATAGACAGTCTCAGTTGTCCCTCTTCTACTTTCGACGTCACCCGAATCATGCCATGTCGGTCAATTTCCTTGATGCCATGGTAGATTGCATTTTCAACCAAAGGCTGAAGTACCAGCTTGGGCAGTTTATAATCAGCTAGAGATTCATCCTCTTCAATCTCATATTGGAGCTTGTCACCATAGCGCTGCTTCTGGATGAAAAGATACTGACGAACGTGGTCAATCTCATCTCTAAGAGAAATCTGTTCGTGCCCTTGATTAAGCGCCAAACGGAAATACTGAGCGAGTGATTTTGTTACCTCAACAACACGCTTGCTGTCGTTAAATTCAGCCATCCAGACAATCGTATCCAAGGTATTATAAAGGAAATGGGGGTTGATTTGAGCAGAGAGAGCTCGGAGCTCATAGCGGCGGACATTTTGTTCTTCAGTCTTGACTGCTTCCATTAGTTGTTCGATTTGGTCCAGCATTTTATTGAATTGCTGAGCCAAGTCAACCAACTCTGGAGACCCCTTTGCTTCCGCTCGCAGATTTGAGTCACCTGCCCCAATCTTCAGAATGACAGCCTGCAGATTCTGAAGAGGCTTAATCCACAAACGTAGAACAAACCAAATACCAGTCAAGCACAGCAGGAGTGCTAAAATGCCCATTCCTACAAAAGAATAAAGCATCTGTGACTGAAGCATCTGTAATTGCTCTAATGAGGAAACGCCAATTAAAGTCCAGTCGCTGTCCGCAATATCAATCTGGTAGACAAAAGCCTGCTTCTGGTCTGCGTAACCGTCCTTGACCGAGATATAGGGCTGCATAGCTTTCATTTCCTGACTGGATGAATAAACACTCTTCTTAGGATGATAGACAAATTCATGCTGGCTGTTGACAATAAAGCTAAAACCCTTCTTCCCGAGCTGAAGCCGATCCAAATAGGCTTTGAGACTCTTATAGCCGATATCCAAACGCAAAACACCGAGATTCTGCCCTGCTTCATCCACTACTTCCTGAGTGACGGAAACAACCCACTTCTCCTTCTCTAATGCTAGAGACTCCTTGCGAGCAGGAGTCAAGACAGGCATGGCTCTGGTATGGACGGCTTCCTGATACCATTTTTCATTCATCATATCAGAGGATGTCTGCATGCTGATTTTAGAATCTGTCGAGACCACGCGCCCGTCCTTAGTAACCAATACTGCCGACACCAAATCCGGATCTGTCTCAATGATGGTTTTCATCAAAGACTGAACTGACGTTTCGCTGCTTTCTTGATTCTGAGCATACTTCCGAATCGTTTCTTCCTTGCTCAGTGTGGAGGTGGTTTGTTTTAATTTCTGCAAATAGGAAGCAATGAACTGCCCGCTTTGCTCCATACTATTACGCGTCGTCCGCTCTGTCAGCTGCCGAATGGTTTCTGAGCTAGTCTGATAGTAAAGACTCCCAACAGCCCCCAAGAGTAAAAGAACCAGCAGAAAAATATAGACAATCAACTGGATCAGAAGCGGATATCGTTTCATTTCTCCTCTCCTTTTTTAAACTGCCGAGGTGTCAGCCCAACCACCTGCTTGAAGCGCTGAGAAAAATAGTTCATATCGTCAAAACCTACCTGCTCTGCTATTTCATAAATCTTCAAATCTGTAGTTAAGAGTAAGAGTTTTGCTTTTTTCATCCGCTCTTGAATCAAATAATCTTGAAAGGGCAGGCCTAATTCTTTTTTGATAAGAACACTTAGATAGGACGGACTAAACCCCAATTGAAAAGCCAAACTTTTCAGGTTTAATTCTGGATCAGCTAGACGCGCATGAATAGCCTCTTCCAACTCAGAGTGCTGTCCCTGATCGACCAAACTTTGAATCTGGGCCTTTTTACGCTCCTTATCAAGCTTGATCTGCAGCTTGGCCAACATCTCCTCGACATCATCTTTTGAAAACGGCTTGAGAAGATAGTCATCTGCACCTAGCTTAATGGCCATCCGAGCATAGTCAAAATCATCATAGCCCGTCAGAAAAACGATATGGCAAGTAGGAACCTGATCTCTGACTAGCTTGGCCAGTTCGAGGCCGTTCATCTGTGGCATATTGATATCGGTCAGCAGAATGTCAGCAGGATTTTCCTGAAATTTCTGCCAAGCTTCTATTCCATTTTCAGCTTGGGCAATGACTTGCATACCAAACTGTTCATAGTCTACCAAGGACGCAATCCCCTGTCTGACCAGATACTCATCCTCTACAATCATAATTGAATACACAAGATTCAACTCCTTATTTTTACTGGATTTATTATAGCAAATTTTCGATCAAAATGCTCTTAAACATAATCCAAAAGATAACCGTAGCCCTTCTCCTCCATCTCAGCTTTTGGAATGAACTTAATTGACAGACTATTGATGCAATAGCGCAAACCGCCCTTGTCCTTAGGGCCATCAGTGAAAACATGGCCCAGATGTGAATTTCCAACCCGACTGCGAACTTCTGTCCGTGTCATGTTGAAACTCTTATCTTCTTTGTAAGTCGCAACATCTGGACTGACAGGACGGGTGAAACTCGGCCAACCGCAGCCAGAGTCAAATTTATCCTTTGATGAAAAGAGAGGTTCTCCTGTCACCACATCCACGTAGATACCAGCATCGAACTTATCCCAATAGCGATTAGAAAAAGCTCGCTCTGTGTCATTCTTTTGTGTGACTGCGTATTCTTCTGGAGAGAGCTTAGCCTTAATCTCTTCATCGCTAGGCTTTGGATAGCGACTAGCTTCGATAACAGGGTAAGCAGCTTGATTGACATCGATATGGCAATACCCATTAGGATTCTTTTTTAGGTAATCCTGATGATAATCTTCTGCCTTGATAAAGTTTTTCAGAGGTTCTTTTTCAACGGCCAAAGGCTTATCATATTTCTTGGCGACTTCATCAAAGACCTGATTAATAGTATCAAGATCAGCTTCGTCCTTATAATAAACACCCGTTCGATACTGGGTGCCTTGGTCGTTTCCTTGTTTGTTTTTGGAAGTCGGATCAATGATACGGAAATAATGAAGTAAGATTTCTTTGAGAGATATCTTTTTAACGTTATAGGTAATTTTCACCGTCTCAGCATGACCAGTTTGGGAAACTAATTCATACTTGGTTGTGTCGCTCTTACCATTTGCATAGCCAGACTCAGCATCAATGACACCTGGTACTCTAGAGAAATATTCTTCTACACCCCAGAAACAACCGCCAGCCAGATAAATCTCCCGCTTATCTTCTTCCTTGACGTCTTCTTTCTTTTGTTTGGTCACTTCTGTCTTGCTCATAGAGGCTTTCTTGATCTGTTCAGGAGATGATTGCTTACCATTCCCTGCAATCACATAGACCAGTCCAAAACAGAAAAGCAAGCCAATTAAAACCAGAAAAATTTTCCATTTTCCTTCCATTTTCTTTACTCCTTTCTACTTGATTTCCTTCAGTGTTTTCTCAATATCTTCCTTGCCCATGTAGCCCACATGAGTTTTAGCAAGTGAGCCGTCACTATTGATAAAGAGAGCAGATGGATAAGAGCGAATACCGTATTCTTTCAGTAATTCTCCCTTAGTATCCATAAGAACTGGCATGTTCTTGTAATCCAAAGATTTATACCATTCCTTGAAATCATCAGCAGACTTTTCTCCATTAAAAGTCGGAGATACCACCGTCAGGACAACATAATCTTTTCCTGACTGTTCCTTAGCCAAATCATTGGTATCTCCAAGTGTGGATAGACAGATAGAGCACCAAGAAGCCCAAAATTTTAGATAGACTTTCTTGCCTTTAAAATCAGACAGCTTGTAGGTCTTGCCGTCCACTCCTTGCAAAGCGAAGTCCTTAGCCATTTTTGTAGCTTGGTTAGAATTTGACTTGCTAGTCATGGAACTTTTATCATTTTTGGAAGCTTCCGAATTCATTTGCTGATTTGAGCAAGCTCCCAGTAAGCCTACGCAAAGTAGCCCTGCGGTTAATAGAGACAGTTTTCTCATAGTATTTTTTCCTCTCTAAACAAGGAGAAAGCCGACAAAATTGACGACTTCCAGCCTTATTGATAATTTTATTTATCAGATGACATTTCAGACGAATCTTTCGTGTCATCCTTCATGCTTGAATCACTTGATTTCATATCATCTTTCATGTCAGACTTACTTTCGGACATCATAGAAGAGTCCTTCATATCATCCTTTTGCATCTTGTCATCAGACATGCTAGAGTCTTTCATATTCTCCTTCTTCATGTCATCTTTTTTCATATCGTCTTTCTTCATCATGCTGCTGTCGTCCATCTTTTTCATATCTGAATTTGACTTTTGACTGGAGCAAGCAGCCAAGGCAAAGATACTAAGAGTAGCCATTGTAAGAGTTGCGATTTTTTTCATGATATTTCTCCTTTAATCATATAATATTTATCCAAATAGTGACGCTAAAGCGTTTAGATTTCCGAGCATAAGCAGGATTCCCATGAGGATGATGAGTGCCCCGCCGATTTTCTTAAGCGTTCCCATATAAGGTTTGAGTTTTGCAAAGCGCTGTAATACCCAGCCGGAAGCCAAAGCCATAGCTAGAAATGGAAGGGCTAATCCAAGTGTATAAACCAACATAAGCAAACCGCCCTGAAGAGCACCGGCTCCCCCAGAAGCAGCAATCGCTAAAACAGAGCTCAGAACAGGCCCAACACAGGGTGTCCAACCAAAGCTAAAAGTAATCCCTAAAATAAAGGCATTAAGCAAGTCACTCCGTTTACTATTCTGTTTAAACTGGATGCTTTTTTGCTTTTGCAGCTGCTGGATATTGATGACGCCCGTTTGGTGGATTCCCAATAGTATGACAATTCCACCCAAAAGATAGCGAAACCAAGGGGCGTATAGGACTTGACCTAGAGCACCAGCACCGTAGCCCAAGACTAAAAATACAGTCGACAATCCCGCTATAAAGCAGAGTGTTTTGACCATCCCATACCAAGAAACCTCTCGTCCTAGAATCTTGAACGTCCTCGGCTGCTCTTCATCTAACAAGATTCCTACATAAACCGGCATAAGCGGTAAGATACAAGGGGAGAAAAAGGAAAGAATCCCTGCCAGAAAAACTGAAATAAAGAACAAAAAACTTGTAGCCATTTCAAAAACCTCTCGATCATTTTCTGACTATAGTATAAAATAAAAATCCCCCTAAAAATAGGGAGATAGATTTGAAAAAACTTGAATTTGATTTTATCTTTTCTACACCATGAGTTGAAAGTATTCACCACTGACTGAGGATTTATGTTAAGTTGAGAGCAAATGCAAAGGTGCTTCCTAGGCCACACTGGCTTTCGACCGTAATTTCTCCACCCAGCTGATGAGCCAACTCACGCGCAATCGCAAGGCCCAGACCATGGCCACCTGTCTTCATATTACGTGAAGTTTCCACACGGTAGAGGCGTTTGAAAATCTTATCCAAATCCTCGAGAGCAATGCCCTGTCCTTCATCTTTCACACTAATTGTCAAGACTTGCTCAGTTAATTGAGCCGTAACCTCAATTTTAGGGCTCTTTTCTACCATTTGTCAAGTCTGTCAAGGCTTTAAGTGAAAAATGAGATAAGACAGTAGCTATTCCGGCTCTTTTCTACAACAAAATAGGCTCCATAATCCCTGCGGTGGATTTACCCACTACAGAAATTATAGAGCCTACTTTTCTTGATTATCCATGCAGCGGGCAACAGCTCCGCTACAATCTCTAACTGCTACTAGTATAGCAAATCATGATGGAAATTTCAAATATTCCTACGAAACAAAAGGCGAACAAATTCTCATGCTTCCCAGCAGACAAGAATTTGCTCGCTTTTTTAGTGCCCTTGGAGACAGACAAAGACACACAAGCAATTCCTTATAGGTAAGGTATAACTGAAAAAAGTTTCTTTCCTTTTATTGTCTGTAGCTGTTCTTGGGACAGGTCTCAATTCCTTATAGGTAAGGTATAACGGAATCATGGCTGTCTTCTTTATATTGACTACTCCATGCTTAGCCGCATGTGTCTCAATTCCTTATAGGTAAGGTATAACATTTGTTTATGATGGTGATAAACTGCTCGACACGCAGGTCGATTTTCATGCTTAGCCGCATGTGTCTCAATTCCTTATAGGTAAGGTATAACACCGTAGAGGTTAATTACTTGATAGCTGACCATCCTGGTCGGTTAGCAAGTGGTCTCAATTCCTTATAGGTAAGGTATAACGCGGATATTATCGAATATTCAGAGATCTTCAAACAGGAATGGTCTCAATTCCTTATAGGTAAGGTATAACAACAGCATTTTCGCTGTTTCTATATTGATTCTATCAAAAAATAGGGCTTTTTTCAAGATTTCAATGAAAAAAGTCGGTCGATCTTTTTTGTCCTAGCGCTTATAAACCGCTTGGTTGGCAGCTTTTGAAAAAGAGACAAAATATCGAAAAGATCGACCGATTTTTTGAAAGACAAAATCAGAAAAATCGAGAGTGGGACAGAAATCGGTAATTCGTTAGAATTCGATTTCGTCGTCCCACCTCCGCACAGTTGAGTAGGGCTGTAAAAGCTGATGAAATCAGCGTAGTAGAGCCCACTCAACCACTGCGTCTTGCTCGACAATCCAAAGACAATTGAGAGGCTAGGACTTTTGTCCCAGACTCGATTGATTGACTGACTATGATACCACTTTAATCCCTAAAGAATAAAGTCGTTGGATTCTACCATGCCGATTTGAATCTTCTTGGTGTATTTTGGGGATTCCAACTGATAAATCTGTACAGAATCTGTCTGAGGTTCTATAATGTTGGCTAATTCCTTTTGTAAAGCGCTCAGCTTTGCTGGAGTAATATGCCCTTCAAAGACCGACTTTTGCACATGAACCAAGTATTTCCGACAGGTCTTTAAAACCTTGGCCACGCGTTTGCGATGCACATCATATGTCAAGATAATATACATTTATTTTCTCTTTTTGAAATAGAAGAAACAAACTGTCGAAAGAAGAATGAGCAAAGTAAGCCAAGATGAATACGCCAGACTTAGATTACATATAGTCAAACAATTATCCTGCAGTTCTTTGATATTCGGAACAATTGCTAAAGCTAGACTTAAAACAGTCAGCACTAATACTCTGTCATTCAATTTATTACTTGCTTCTGTCTGGCTGATATCATGCAGTTCACTGATTTGACTATCTAGGAGATTGATATGCTTCTCTATATAGAGTGAGGTTTGTAGCAATTCGTAGATTTCCACCGCCTGCTCCTGCGGGCACAGCTCTGGAAGCAAAAATTGATTTTTAAAGGTCGTGTAAGCCTTCTGCAGCTTCAGTTTATCAGAAACTGTAGCATTGACCTTATCCCCCGCATCCTTGGAATACTTCAAAATACCAATCCTCTGACTGAGCGTGATCAAAGCCAAGTCCAGATATTCCGTCAAAAAGTAGCCTTTGAGGAAAAATTCTGGAAAATCAGAACCACTCATAAAAATCATGGAATGCTGGCTGGCCATATAAAGGCTTCCCTCAGCTGACCACCTCGTATAGAGAAGCTTCTCTAGCTCTGCCTTCAGCATGTCCCGACTCAGACATGTTGAATCTCCCTTATCAACGTATAAAATACTAAAAAGAAGCTTCATCTCCTCTAAACTATGCTTCGAATCATCAAAATTCGCCCAATTCGCTGTTTTATAAATCAGCTCCTCTACTTCAGGAACCATCATGTAGCTCACCACATACATCCGGTCATCAATGATGATTTCTAAATGAGGCTTAGACTCAAACTGTGAGATTTCTTCCGGAAATATCGCTTCCTCAGGCAAGCCAAAGAAATCCTGTAAGATTTCTTTCGGAGCCGACATGATCCCATAGGAAGAAATCAAGCCAGATGGCTGTGGAGCCTCATTAACTTTTTCACTCTTAATCAACTCAATATTATTTGGTGAGACTAAATCACGCAGCAATGGAGTCAAGAAAGGAGCATAGAGATGACGACCATACTGGTTGATGTTTTTAATATCTTCCAATTTATCTTTGCAACGATTTTCCATTGAAAAAATCAGGAAACCTGCTTCTAAATTTGGAAAATAACGAAGCATGATATAGTCAAGCGTCAGGTCATAACACTCAAGTTTGTCGATTTGATTATAATAAGAAATCCGATACACATCACCTTTTTCTAAGCCAGTATAAGCATAGTTTGTGACCAGCTCAGGATTGCGGAAAATCAGCTCCTCTGCTTCTTTATTTAAATATCGGTGATAAGCGTACTTTAAACGCTCGCTTTTTTCACCAGCTTCTACATTCAGATAGGGGAGTTCATTGGCTTCTTGCTTAATCTTCTTCCACTTGGAAGACTTCGGAAAAGACTCCAGCCCCTTGGCCGCAAAGGGCAAAACAAAGATATGGTGACTATATACAGGATGATTCTCAGACATAAATAACCTCCGATTAAGATATTCATCATGAAAGCACTACCAATATACCATAAAAAACTTGCACCCGCAAGTTTTTTCAGTTGAAGCAACCAATTCCTTATAGGTAAGGTATAACAAGTGTAACTTCTGCGCGAATAATCGCCTCAAGGAGCGACCAAAAGTGTCTCAATTCCTTATAGGTAAGGTATAACCTACGAGTACGAAAACGGCACTTACTACAACATCACGTCTCAATTCCTTATAGGTAAGGTATAACTTTTAAAAAAAAGGTTTCACTGGCAAGTTTGAAAACACGGCTTACCAATCGTCTCAATTCCTTATAGGTAAGGTATAACCAGTGAACGATCTTCAGATAGTTAGTGGCGTCGCTGACGCTAATTTCGTCTCAATTCCTTATAGGTAAGGTATAACAAGGTTTCCCGATTTTCCACTTAGCACCTTGGGACATAGATTTTAACCGTCTCAATTCCTTATAGGTAAGGTATAACACTCCCAGAACTGGAGGGAGGAACTCACAATCCTCTCTACGGTCTCAATTCCTTATAGGTAAGGTATAACAAATGAAGGAAATGATCAAGAATGCTGGAGCTGGAGATAACGTCTCAATTCCTTATAGGTAAGGTATAACGAATATCTTAGCCATGAGGCTCGTAAGCTATGGTATAAATGTCTCAATTCCTTATAGGTAAGGTATAACGGTGAAAAAATGGAAGACACAATTGTAAAATTTGCCGAAGGTCTCAATTCCTTATAGGTAAGGTATAACGAAAAAAGTTCGTGAAGAAATTAAATTCTGGGAAAAACACGGAGGTCTCAATTCCTTATAGGTAAGGTATAACAAACGGCTAAAAGTCAGCACTAAAATGATTAATATGATTGAGTCTCAATTCCTTATAGGTAAGGTATAACATAAGGACAATGCCGCAGCATTAGTACATATGGGGCAAATCGTGGAGTCTCAATTCCTTATAGGTAAGGTATAACGAAAGAAAGGAAAAATCATGAAAAAAAATTTTGTTGGGGCCACGGCTCCGTCTCAATTCCTTATAGGTAAGGTATAACGTACTTCTTAACGACAATGATACTATATGATGATAAATCAAATAGCGTCTCAATTCCTTATAGGTAAGGTATAACCATTTGGAGGACTTAGCTATGTTTATGAATAGCAATTTCATTTTGTCTCAATTCCTTATAGGTAAGGTATAACCAACGAGTTAGAGTGAACCACTACGGAGTAAGTAAAGAGTCTCAATTCCTTATAGGTAAGGTATAACCATGCTTAACCGCATGTAGCAATGCAGCATCAGCCGCAAACGTCTCAATTCCTTATAGGTAAGGTATAACTTTTTCTTTTTTTCATTGTCATATCCTCTTAGGATAGAACCGCCTAATGTCTCAATTCCTTATAGGTAAGGTATAACTAAGCCGAAGCCGAACAAACCTAGCGAACCTTCAAAACCGTCTCAATTCCTTATAGGTAAGGTATAACTCTTGGCTTAATTAACTTCAATGAAAAGAGGTGAGAACGTCTCAATTCCTTATAGGTAAGGTATAACACACAAAGTATTTGCAAACGGCTCTTCAAACAATTCTCTTTCAGATGAGAAAGGTCTCAATTCCTTATAGGTAAGGTATAACGAGAATAGCAACTACTATACCACTGGATTAGATAAAAACAAGTCTCAATTCCTTATAGGTAAGGTATAACGAGGGAGGTCTAAAAATGACTGAACTAATTACAATCAATAAGTCTCAATTCCTTATAGGTAAGGTATAACCTAGTAGGTCAACCTGTCACTAAAGTTGAAACTGGAGCAAATGTCTCAATTCCTTATAGGTAAGGTATAACACACACAGCACAAAGTGTTTGCTAATGGGACAGAAGAAAATGTCTCAATTCCTTATAGGTAAGGTATAACCCTTCATGCTTATTTCGGTAGCTGTTCTTGGAGCAGCGTCTCAATTCCTTATAGGTAAGGTATAACTGCGACTTTTATACCAATTTTGCAGACACCATCAAACGTCTCAATTCCTTATAGGTAAGGTATAACCAAGTTGTTCGTATCAACGCTGATTCAGAACCTGAAGACGTTCAGTCTCAATTCCTTATAGGTAAGGTATAACACGCCGCAGCCGGATCCAACGCCAACGCCGCAGCCGGATCCAACGGTCTCAATTCCTTATAGGTAAGGTATAACCATCGAATCTGGAACAGTTTCAGGATTTGGCTTCATTTACAAAAAGGTGTCTCAATTCCTTATAGGTAAGGTATAACGTGACGATAATGGCCGTATCATCGGCTGTAAGAGGTTCGCCCTCGGTCTCAATTCCTTATAGGTAAGGTATAACAACAGCATTTTCGCTGTTTCTAGATTGATTGTATCAAAAAACAGGGCTTTTTTCAAGATTTCAATGAAAAAAGTCGGTCGATCTTTTTTGTCCTAACGCTCATAAACCGCTTGGTTGACAGCTTTTAAAAAGGAGGCAAAAAATCGAAAAGATCGACCGACTTTTTAATAGTATTTGTAGGGTTTAAAGCGTTTCAAGTCACCATCTTGCTGCAAGATTCTCTTAAACTGACGAATATCATGCTGAATGAGCTGGGCATAGGTATAGGTTGAACGCCCCATGACCAGCCTAGTCTGTAGCTTTTCCTCAAAACTTCGCAAGACGATATATTTCCCTTCACGATTCAGATAAACCGATCCGTCTTCCCTTTCTTCAAAATGATCTGTAGCATTGATTTGATGCTTATTGATCAAACTCAAAATCACTCGATCCACGATAACTGGCTTCATATAATCCGCAAAATCCAGATGCAGACTATAAGGACGATTATTTGAAGCATGCAGCACTCCGATTTTAGGATCCAGTCTAGCCTGCCAGATCAGGCGCAGAACACGACTATACAAAATCGTATTGCAAAAGCTAATCAAAGCATTTAGTGGATCTCGAGGTGGCCGCTTGGTTCGCTTAACAAAAGAAAAACCACTTTGATTCAAAATCTCATTAAACATAGGATAGTATATCTGCTTGACCCGTGCCTCTAAAAGCATCAAATCATCGACCGACTTTTTGCGATGAACTTCCTTAATCGCCATCGTCAAGTCTTTCTCAATCTCTAAAAGAAGCTTATTGGACTTATATCTTTTAAGATAATAGCGACAGTTTGCCCGCAAATTATGAAAATGCGATAATTCAAACTGCTTGGACAACAGCAAACGCTTTTCCTCGTCCAGATACACTTGGCACTGCTTCAATAAAAGCGGAGCTGGACTCTTCATGGTCTCAGGAATAAAGTAGGCTTGGAATATTGCCAAAGTCATTATGAACTACCAAAGGGATCTTCTTTTGAGCCAAAAGCTTGAGCGTCCGCGGTGCAATAATGACATCCGAATAAATATCAATCTGCTCTACTGCCTCTATCGGCAAATGATACCGATGTTCTTCATTTTCAAAGAGTAGCGAATAATCCTTTTGATTTAAAATGCCACCTTCAACTATATGATACTGACGATTGACAAAATTTAGCTGACTAGGATGCCAACCAGAATAATAACTGAGAGGAGTATACTGATGCTTCTGGCAAATTACCTCTCCTTCCCTGAGAAGAAAATCATAACCTAAGACCCTGCGATTCATAGAAGCAAAGACACCGCTCTTTTTCTGATTGATTTCCAAAGCGAAATCGCGTACCAAAACTTCCGTCGCCTCTTTGTAAATAGCCTGAGCCTCACTCCTATTTTTGCAATAAATATAGATATTATCAGCATATCGAAGCCAATTCCAACCCTTACTCTCTAAAAATTGATCGAAATCCCTCAAATAAAGATTACTTAAAACAGGACTGATCGCACTCCCCTGAATTAAGCCGATTGTATTCTCATGTACTTGCCCTTGATACGAAACACTTGCATACAGGTAAGCAGTTAGCAAATCAAGTACCCTGCGATCTTCCAATATCCCGCCTAGCTGCTCTTGAAGTTTCTCAAGATCAATCTGGTCAAAATAATGATGGAGATCAATTTCAACAAGGTGATGAAGATTTTGGCTTAGAAATTGTTGCACGCAAGAAACAGCAGCCAGCACGCCCTTATTTTCCTGATAAGCAAAACAATGTTCTAAAAAGCTATCATTAAGGTAGCGATTTAGCTTCTGTTCCAATAACCGCAAGATGAAGCGGTCTACTGTCCCAAATGAAGAAATTTTTCTTTTACCACCTGACTTTTTAATAAAGTCTGTTTGGTAAATCAAGCTCGGCCGATATTTTCCCTGCTCTATTACCTTCCGAATACTCTCTGAGTTCATCAACCAATAATCCGCTAATTCACTCAAAAGCACACCATCACTACCTACTTTATTTGACTTACCTGATAGATGCAAGAGTGCTTCTCTTTGATTTCTTTTCGAAAATAGCTCTTCTAACGAAAACATCTCACTCACCAAGCAGTCTTTGGATGATACGACTTGATAGTCTGACATCATCTAGCGCATTATGCAGCCTTCCTTCGAAATGCGAGACTAAATCCAGTCGGTTTCCAATGGGTTCAAATCCTCTTGCGTACAAAAGACTGGCAACATCAATAATAGGGAAAGGAGCCAAAAATGCTCTATTTTTCCTATCCTTTTCTACTATCTTATGGAAAAGCCGACTCTCTACAGGAAAGGGTACATCTGCAAAGCAACGCGCGGAAGTCCGATAAGTACACCAGAGCTGCCAGACCTCTTCCAAAAGCTCTTCCTCTGTATCAAAAGCTTGATAAGCTCCGATGTAGGGAATGACATGTTCCAACATCCAGGCTTCTTTGGTCTCCGCGATCTGCTTAGGTATACCACCGTAAAAAGTGGCTACTTCCGTTCCATCTAGCTTTGTGACTAGGACAGCCATTGTCAGCAGAGGACCATACAGCCCATCCACCTCCGCATCTACAATAAAACGATACTCCATTTAATATCTCCATTTCTGAGAAAAAGACCAAAGCTTATCAGTAATAGCCTCCGACTTTTGATCAAGATTGTCAAAAAAGTTTTCCCATTCTCTCAGCAATTCCTGCGTTTCTGAAAAATCAACATCGTTTTTGCCAGTATAGCCCTTCATCATTTTTTCCAATTGATGAAGGGTAGTTTTTAATTTTTCGTAAGTGTTAGATTTTTTCCCTTGCAACTTCTCGCAGCTAATTTTAGCTGCATAGATTGGGATGGAGCGTAGTTTTAACGTGAAACTATCTTGGTTTCTCATACATACTTTAATAGCCTTATCATAGCAATTCAGGCTGTCTTCCATTTTTCCCTCAAAGCGATAATAATTAGCAAAATTCCAATAGACTATCTCCATAGGATGGTAAAAAATTTTCTCCGTATTGACCAACTTTGTTGCCTTATTTCGCTCGTGAGATGAAAAGAACTCTCGATAGACTGGATGTTTGACAAAGACAGTATAAAGTAGTTTAGCAAAGTCTATATCCTGCTGATAAGCCTCAGTCATGATTAAAGAGTAATACATGGCATAGAACTGTTGACTAATGGCCGTTTCTTGTCGCTCAACCCTATCCCAAAAATATTGAATCACAACCTCATCTATCTCACTAACCATCTTATGAGCATAGTCAATCGCTAAAATCAACCAATGAAGCGCAGCTTTAGCATCCTTTCTCAGAAGTTCAATTCTGCTACGGTATTGCCGATGGCGCTCCAACTCTCCAGGGAAACTCGGATACTGCTGCAAGCCTTCATCAGATAAACGGATGATACTCTCTAATTTAAAATCTTCCTGCTGGGCTTGAAATAAGAGACTATAGATTTCCATACAGAGAACATCCCCATAGTATTCGGACTTCAAGGATTGAAAATAATTTGAAATTGAATCATAGATTAACAGTAGATTTAGGAATTCTTTAAAAATAGCGTGGAGATCTGCCATTAATTGAGAAGCTTTTTTATACTGACCACTGTCAATGTAAAATACAGCAAGTTTTTCCTTGATTCGGTAGAGGCTAAAAAGATTTTCTAAGCTATTTTCAGAAATCTTTACCAATTCTAAACTTTGAGAAATGACTTGACCTGCTTGACAAGAACGGCCAGAACGCAGGTAGACATCGCTTAGTTGCAGGAATACTTCAAAGGCAAACAACTCATATGGATACTTTTTATCTCTCAAAAGTGGCAGTAGTTGATCACAAATCTCTGTAAATATCTCAATAGATTTCTCATAATCATCCTGTCTCGCTGTATAAGCTAAAATCTCTGAAGCAAACTGTTTTAATTGCGACTTCAACACTCTGTAACTCAGATACTCCATTCGGTCGACAATCAGATGCAAATAAGTTTCCTTGCTTTTTATAGCTTGGGATGTATAATATTCCATCAGAGCTTCTGATATATCGTTTTGAGCAAGCAAATATCGGATGCGACTATCTGAAGATAACGTTGACAGAGAAAATACATAAGAATCCTCAAATAAATTGCGCAAGACTGCTCTCTGATCTCGAAAGACTGGAACATCTCGCAAATACATCCGCCGAATATTCGAAGCAAAATCCGCCAAAATTAACTTTTGTGATTCCGTCGCTTTTTTCAACTGAAATTGAACATCTGTCCCAGAACGATAGCTGACTTCACTTGTTTTTAAACTTGTTGTAAAGGAACGCTTATATTCAGACTCCTGAATATGGACACGCTTCTCTATACCTTTTCGAGCTACACGACTGGCAATGATAATATCCAATCTAATATCACCATACTTTGCCTCTAATAGCTGCGTGAGTTGCACGAGACCCTCGGATAAGATTTGTAAATACAGTTGTCGATTATCCCCATTTCCCTGCCACTCAATATTTTCAAAAAAGATATAACGCGCATCCGTCTGATTTTTAAATTCAATCAATTTAGGAATAACATATTGCTTTTTCTGATTTGGGGTCATATTCATCGCATGATTTAACGAATCATCATTAAGAATGCTAGAAAAGTTAAAGTTTTTAATAGCAGCCTTTTCAACTAGCACACCACCAAGAAAAGAGTAAATTTCCTCTCTTTGAGACTCAGAATCTGCAAATTTTCCACTTTCATCCAGCCACAACTCAAATTGTTTCATAAAAGCTTCCTCTGCTACTCTAACTGTCCGAAACCAACGTTCGTTTTGGCGCCAATGCCTACATCAGTTAAGATGGTTTTAAATAACTCTATTTTTTCTTCAACCGTAATTTGAAGTTTATCTGAAAGCTGGTACTCGTTCAGATAAAAGCCAAATTCAAAAGAGATTCCAGGCTTAACTTTCAGACAGTTGATTGGAATAGGATTCTTGATAATATCACTATGAGGCGTAATGAATTCCAATGCTAGGCACTGTTGCTTAGAGGTTGGACAGGGATAAGCATCTAAAAATACATCATTATCTTCGAAAATATTGTCTTTCAAGTCATAAATTTCTTCATCAAAAAGTTCTTCATCAGAAAGTTCTGGTTTAAGAAGTGACTTAATATACTCCATCTTTTGTTGATTAATATCATCTTTGGTATCTTCTTTCCTAGGAAAGACGCTTCTCAGTACCCCTTTGACAGAGGATCCAGGTATATAGGGCAGTCCCGTTACATAATCAAATGAAAAGCCAGAATAAATAGAACCCTTTGATTTCAAATCATGGGGATTGCCCGTTCCTATCATAAGACCAGGATAAATAGTTTCCAAAGAAAAGGTTTGGAAACTTGCTACACCTTTTGAAGCATTTTTCAAATGCTCCAGAGGTGATAGAGAAAGGTCAAATTTAAAATCCTGCAAAGCCATATTTCTCTCACGAAATTGCTCCTCACTAGATTTTTTTTGCCTACCCAGTTCATAAACTAGACCTGATGGTTCTTTCCGCTCCTCTAATCCTTCAAAATATTCATGATAGTAGATATAAGACATGTTTTTTGAACTAAACATCATCCTTACCCTCCATTTTTCTCGTCTTCCTTGACTTTTTCATCTTTTGACTCAATTTCAAACAAGTTTAACCCTAGTTTGATCGCAATTGCTGCATGCAGTACATCTTCTTTAATAGCGAAACTTTCATTATCATTTTTGAACGATGTCACATACTCAAACAAAGTGGTTTCTGTAATGTCTGTGTTTTCTTTCTTCAATACTTCCAAAATCATAACAGGGAGCTTGGTGCGATCTTCTTTGGCATTTTTTGATGCAGCCGAGTAGTAGGCGACTGCTGCAGGGAGACTTCCCATAGTAACCGCCGCTCCAAAAGAAGCGATATATCCTCGAAACTCATTTGGAATTGGCTCCGAAAGCTCCTTTTCAATCATCTCAACAGCAATAGGAAGCAACCGATTAATTCTGTTCTTATCCATTATTTGCTCCTTCTTCATTTTCTGAAATCACTTTAATAAACTTGCAAAGTCCGTAACCTACGGAAGCATTTGCGCCAAACTGGATGATTTTTCCTCTCACCGACTCTGTAAACACATCTAAAAAGCTATCTGACTTACTGGTTGAAGACACCACTGCAAAATAGAAAATCGATTTGTGGGGCACAACTTCCTCATACCACAAATTAGTTTGTTCTCCGACACTATTTCGAGCAATGACTGGTAAACCATATTTTTCGTAGCAAGAATTATCTGCGTCCAGAGTTATCTTCTCATCGACACCTTTTATATCTTCTATTGAAACAGATTCTAACTGAAAATTTTCAATCATTTGCTTAAAATCTTCACAGGCTGTTTTCGGAGCATGTATTGAATAAGGCTTATCCCCACCACTTATCGAACGAATTGGCAGGGCTAGTAGATTCGCACTAAGAAATTTTAGTGCTCCTGAAGTAGTAACCTTACTATTTTCCGAACCGAATATTTCATTAATCTTCGATAACTTATTTTCTTCAAAGAAGGACCTCAGAGCACCTTTAACGCCTGAGGAGTTAATCGTCGGAAATCCCGTTACAACATCTCGCTCCACTTCGTTATCAATGATGTTAAAATTAACATCTCCATTGCCCACATGCAAATTTGTTAAACATTCAATGACAAAAATTTTTGCTTTCATTTTTTACTCCTTACTTCCTGTAATCTTATAAATAGTATTATAGCCTGCTGGCTCTAAACCAGTTTTTACCGAAATAGCATTATCACCATAAAAGATGCTCCCTGCCTTATAAAGAAGGCTAGTTCCTTGTAAATCAAGTCCTTTTAGACGATTTTTACTAAGGTCTGTATGAAGCTGGCGAACTAATTTTTCCTCTAAAATTGCAAAGCTTTGAACATCATCTACCAGGCACACATCTGATAAGCAGTATTGCCAAGTCTGACCTTGTCGAGTATGCTTCTGGAAATGCTCTGTGATTTTACTTTCTAAATTATTTTCCGATTCTTCTACAGAAACCTTGAAGAGGGTCCCTTTCTGTCCCATAGGAACAATACTGTCTTTCAATGTAATATCACCATTAACCTTTACATAGACAGCAAACTCGTAGCCCTTATGTAGCTGATGTACCTCTCGCTTAAATAGACGGTCAGCATCAAAATTTTTGATTAGTTTTTCTAATTCTTCTTGAAAGTGATTTTTTTTCTTTTTGTTGTGCTTTTCTAACAAATCCATAAAATCATTTATAAAATCGGTTAAACTAAGATTGCTGTTCCTATCTAAATTAGAAACCTTTTGTTTCATAGCGTTATTCACAAATGACTCACATAAATCTCGAATATTTATCTTAAGGTTCTGCAGATCCTTCTGCGTAACACGCCTTACACCAGTCGCTACCTTAGTCATAAAAATATCTTCGATTGCTTCTAAATGACCTGTATTAATATTGTAATAGCCATTTCCATACCCTTCTTTAGGATTATATTCCTTAGATTTAGGAAGAGCGATTTCACCAAAACTAGTCGATTTTTTAATTTTTTCTAGTATCATTGGTGCAAACTGTTCAATCCCCTCTTTCCCTTGCTTATTGTTAAACGGATTTGGTATGACGATTTCCTCACTATTTTTACGCAGAAAGATGGGAGAGATTTTTTCTAATTTTCCAAAGTCTCCTACACCTCCATTTAGAGAAAAGCTCTTCTTTCCGATTAGTTTTTCCATCTTATCCCGCGTAACGTCATCATACCGAAAATCCTGCTTCAGCGGGATCCCATTACTGACTAAGATAAGATAGCGTATCATCCCAAAGACCGTAGACTGCTCAGGAACGCTATTAGTACGGATAAAATAGGGAGCATATTCATCCTTCGAATAGTTATTTCTACCGACAAAACTAAAGTGTCTGTCTGAACCAAAAGAATAGTCTCCCAGCGGTTTAAAAGTCACAAGATATTCTGTCATCACTTACCTCCCTGCCAAAATTTCACCAAAAATAAAATAGCCTGTAACTCTTTAGTATAGAATTCCCCTATACTTATGTTTCGTTTTGTACAAACCCCATCAACCTTTCCTTTCGTATTTGGCTTATATTGATACTCTTTCAAATAGTTATAATAGAAAAATTTAGCTATTTCGTTAAGATAACTATGATAAGACAACTGGTTTGGATTGTTAAAGTTATTCAAAAACCTCATTTTATATTTTTGAAAGTTAAATTCATTCTGTGCGGTCTTCTCAAACAACAACCTAAAAATAATTTCTGTATCCTGCAGACTATAGAGGACAGATTCTAGTGCTTGATCGTTCGTAGTTGCTCGATAGTTTATCAGATGATCAATGACATCCAACTTCTCGTTTTCTATCATCAATTGAACGGTTTTTCCGCTGTGTTTTACCAACTCTATCCCTAGACGATTACCTCCACTGATTTTACTACCATTCGGACGTTTACCGTAACTTTCTTTAGCCTTATAAAGTTGGACTCTAGCTCTTTCCAGCGCTTCATATAGAGGATATTTGACATACTGAACAGCAACACCAAAAGACAAGCTGACATTGATGCCATTATCTGGTAGATTTATTTTTTTCAAGGTTTTTTTGAACATTTCGTCCAATTCACTACATAAGGAAAAAATAGAATGAACAGGAGCAATAAATAGTAAATCATCCCCACCAGCATAAATAGTCATCCCGCCATAATCTCCGACAAGCTTAGCCGCTTTACCAGCATAGTCTAAACAAGCCCTCGAAAAACTGTTTATCCTATCAGATTGTTCAGAAATATCTACATCTCTACATAAAGATTTCAAAAGAGTTCCGACCTTATCTCCATCTGAATTGACGACTGCATAGTATTCGCTTCTGGTCGGTGCTACCTCACCATCAGGGACCTCTTCAGAAGAGTTTTCCTCTTTCTTTCGAGATAGAGCTATATCTTCTATTGATTTCAATTCAGAAGCGTGGTCTGAGTAGCTTGTAAGCAACTGGCTATTTAGCTTGGTATCTGTAAATAGCTCACTTCCTTTAATATAGCAATTCCGATTGTCTTTCTTGCCTGCAAAGAATGGAGCAAATAGATTCTTATCTGTTCTTCCCTTACCCGCAGCCATCAGCTCCAGTGCATCCAAAGCATCATTCAGTATAATAGCTATATTGTTTCCATCATCACCTTCTTTTTCTCTTTTTTCTATAATTCCATTCATGGTTTTTTCATCAAGAATAACAAAATCAATTCTCAGATAATTGTTAATAAAATTCTCAATCTGCCCTGAATTAAACACTCCGAATTTCCCAGCCATTTCCTTCTTCACTGCTGAAATTATACTCGGTAATTCTCCCTCAATTACTGTATTATCATCAACTAAAAACAAAATCCGATCATGGTAACGACCAATACCATCTTCTTGTGGGTTTTGATTACTATTAGAGTCATAAAACGGTGAAAAAATCTTAACAGTTGGAATCTCAACAAGTTCTTCACAGAGCTTCTTTGTCACCGTTGAGAAAAAATAACTACCAAACCACAAACCTGCCGGAGAGATCGCCTCTCCAATAGTTTTAAAAATCGGACCGATTGTAATACCTACGTATTTCATTTATTCATCTCCTTTGATATGTTATTTAACTATTTTTGGACCTTTGATTTTACCTCGATTTTCGTTATAGTATTCAACAGCCTTATCTAGAAAATCTTCTAAACAAAAGTCATTTGATGCTGGGGTATCTAATTTTAGTTTCTCTGGCTTTGATTTTGGCTGAATACCATGAGCGTGCCCCCTTTTTTTATCAAGTTCATAGGTAAATACAAATTCTTTTTCCCATATCCGCTCATCAATTTTTTTAGGAATAATATAAACAATATTATTAATCACCTTAAATGTTAAAGGAGAAGGAAAACGTTCGATAGTTTCACCAGCATGTGAAATTTTAATATTCACATCAACTGCACCACCATTTTGCCTTCTTTGATCCTTAAAAGCAAAGGAAGAAGATAGACCAAGCAATGCTCTAACGTAACACTCTTTATGGCTATTAATTGGGGGGCCCTGTTTTACTTTGTTTTGCTTTGAAGCGTATGGATGATCTATTATTTTTGTTTTCAAAGCAGCTTTTTCATTTTTTATTTCCTTGTCACTCATATATTTAAACAAAAAGCCTTTTATATATTCTTTATGATTAATCCCTCCTTTAATAATCTTATAGAAGTTTTCAATAATCCGAAAAATCTTTTTTATTGCTTTAAACTTAGCTAACTTTTCAACTAGCTTATTACAATCTATCTTATATAATGTTTTTAAGCCAAACTCTTCCATTAAGATTTTTTCAATATTTTCTTGCTCAACCTGATCATTTTTCTCAGGATCCATTTCGTGATCAATTATAGTAAAACTACCATATCCTTTTCCTTGCGCAGCTCCAAAATTTGTCACTATGAAAAAGTTTTTGATATGCTTAACTATCAATTTTTGAAGAATAGGATCAAAACAAGTAATGACTATTCTTGGATTAGTTATGACCATTCTTTTTTGGTCCTTAGCATAATAGAGAGGGATATCAACATCTTCATCTTCTTTGTTTTTGTCTATAACCTCTTTCTTTTTTGCTATAAACTTCATCTTATAAGGTAACAGTTCATAGGTTGCAAGTTCCTCAGGTTCCTTCGTCCAAAGATATTTATCAAATTTCGGCTTCACTTCACTAGCCCTAAGAGTAGCTCCTTTAGCATTAGTACTAGGCTGGAAATGAATAATTGGCGCATAACATTTTAATCCAAGCTCTAACTTACAATTTCTAAATTCCATATCCACTCTATCCTCCTATTCTTCAATCACAAACATTCCGAATCCCATCGAATTCTTCTCACCAAGCCCAACTTGATAGAGGAAATCCAACACCTCCGCATCTCCTCTTATCTCAAATTCTCCTTTCCAACCCGTTATGAGATAGTCTTTGTATTTGGTAACAAATTTATTTTTTAAAGAAAAATTTATCGGCTCCATATCAAATCTACCTGTCGGTACTTTATGATAATAAGATTGATATTTTCTCTCAAAATTCTCCATGATTCTGCTCTTAAATTCCGTATCAAACGGATTGTAATACAATGTTTTTTTGGTGTCAGCATCTGTAGAACGAACCACCAAGGGAGAAATCATCCGAATCTTATAAGAAGTCCCCGTCAATTTCTTCTGTTCAATTTTTACATTTAAAATTTTTACAAGGTTTCGACCAATTCGCAATTCATCTAGATTTGACAAGGACTCTGCAATAGTGAATAAAATGGATTGATCAATCGTTCTAATTTCAAAACGCACCTTATCAAGAAACTCTATTCGTTTTCCTTGCATTTTATACTGACCTTGCAACAATGAAAATGTAAACAACTTAAAATGTTTATCCTCTAACGGATAGCCCCTCTCATGAAGTTGCGCAGACAAGTCTTCCTTATTTTTCAATAAATTATAAATCATCGATTGAAGGAGGTAATTATAGTTCACCGGCAAGATAAACTGATCTATTTTTTGCAGTTCAATCAATAATTGCATCCTAGTTTCCTCCTTAAATGAATATATGTTTGTCCTATAGTATTGATATTACACAAAAATGGAAACGCTGTCAATTTATAACATTAAAGTTTATTAGTTTTTATAAACCATAAGGTTACTCCCCTTCAAGTCTCAAAAATCAATAAATCAATCTCCAATCTTGGTATAAAAAAATTTATCTAAAAATGCAAAAACACCCCCACAATATTTAGTGGGGGTGCTTATGGGGAAATTTCAAAAGAAACATCCCATTTTTTGAATCACCTTAACTCAACGAAAAGGCTTTAAAACTAGGGTTTCAGTCCTAAGCAATCGCTAAACGATTATTTAAGAGTAACTGAAGCTCCTGCTTCTTCCAATTTAGCTTTGATTTCTTCAGCTTCTGCAGTTGCAACGCCTTCTTTAACAAGTGCTGGTGCACCGTCAACAAGCGCTTTAGCTTCTTTAAGTCCAAGACCAGTGATTTCACGTACAGCTTTGATAACGCCGACTTTCTTGTCGCCTGCTGCTGTCAATTCAACGTCAAATGAATCTTTAGCAGCTTCTTCAGCACCACCAGCAGCAGCTACAGCTACAGGAGCAGCCGCAGTTACACCAAATTCTTCTTCGATAGCTTTTACAAGGTCGTTCAATTCAAGAATTGAAGCTTCTTTAATTTCAGCAATAATGTTTTCAATGTTCAATGCCATTGTTAATTTCCTCCAAATAAGTTTTAAATTTATAATAGTTTTTTTCGTAGCTAGGCTACGCTGCGTAGCTTAAGATTAAGCTGCGTCTTCTTTGCTTTCTGCAACTGCTTTGACAGCAAGTGCAACGTTGCGAACTGGCGCTTGAAGTACAGAAAGGAGCATAGAAAGAAGTCCTTCGCGGTTTGGAAGAGTTGCAAGTGCAATAATCTCTTCTTTTGATGCGACAGCACCTTCGATAGCACCACCTTTAATTTCAAGTGCATCTGCGTTCTTAGAAAAATCGTTCAAGATTTTCGCTGGTGCGATAACATCTTCGTTAGAAAATGCTACTGCAGATGGTCCAACAAAAACTGATGCCAACTCTTCAAGTCCAGCTTTTTCAGCTGCACGACGTAAGATTGAGTTTTTAATTACTTTGTACTCAACTTCGCTTCCACGAAGCTCACGACGAAGAACGGTATCTTGATCAACTGTCAAACCACGAGCGTCAACAACGACGATTGATGCAGCAGCTTTCATCTTTTCAGCTACTACGTCAACTAATTCCGCTTTTTTAGCAATAATTGCTTCACTCATTTAGTGTTTCACCTCCGTAATTATTTTGCTTGGGGAATTTTTCCAAAAGAAAAACGCGCCCAAACCTAGACACGAAAGTACAATACGCTTCTTTTACATGATACGTTTTGTCCTCGGTAGGATCTTTATGAGTCGAGCTCCCCTACTGTCTTAGGCAGTTTTTTCAAACCATTAATAATGATAGCACAGATAAAAAAAGATTGCAAGTCTTTTGTGCAATCTTTTTAATTTTTTTATAGAATTATTGCAACACCAAGCTGCAGATTAATCTACATAATGTTCTTCTTTTTTATTGAACCAAGCATATGGCAGACCGATCAGAAGACCACCACCTATCAAGTTCCCTACGAAGGTCACAGCCCAGTGACGCAGGATATTTCCAATACCAAAATTTGCCACCTCTGATGCAGCTGAGCTAAACTTCACGATAGCAAAAGAAGCAAAGTTGGCTGCCAAGTGTTCGTTGGTTAAGAATACAAACATATAAATGGCTGAAATAACCAAGAAAAGCTTGGCTGTACTATCCTTGACTAAGACAAAGGAAAGAATAGCAATATTAACAAAGACATTGGCCAATATGCCCTCAAGTAAAACAAGTTCATTGGAGCGAGCAAGCTTCATCTGCACAACACCAGCAATGAAACTGTCCTTGCTAAGTCCTGCATAAGCCGCCGAATTGGCAAAGAGCCAACCAGCAATCAGAGCCCCAATCAGGTTAAAGAAGGTACAATAGAACAAAATAATCAGCGCTTTTTTCCAATCAATCTTCTTTAGGAAAGTACCAGCTGTCAGAAACATCATATTAGAAGTCACCAGTTCGGCATTTAGAAAGACGATATAGGCCAAGCCCCAAGCGAAGATAAAGGGAAAAAGAAAGCGTCCAGTTCCTGGGACAATCTTATTTGTCAGGTCTGCTGCAATAGCTCCTGCTCCTGTACTAAAAGTTAGAAAGGCTCCCGCAAAGATAGAGCGAACAGCATACTTACCCTTGTTTGTATCGAACAAGCCTTCTTTCTTGCGACAAGCTGCTTCTAGTTTTGGAATAAATGTCGATTCGACCATAAAAATTTCTCCTCTTAATTAAACTATGTACAGTATATCACAAAGTCTTGTCTTTCGAAAGCGTTTTCTGTAAGTTTTTTCTAAAAATGAAATTGGACATCAACATTTTCAATTTCGTAGAACACTTGCTAGCTGCTTGATATCTTCTGGCCGTGTTCGACAACAACCACCAAATAGCTGAACTCCCTGCTCTCGCCAGAGTTTGCTGTTTTCCAGCAAGTTCTTCTCCTGTTTAGAATTATCATGCCAAGTATTGGTCACACCATTATAAATTTCTCCAGAATTTGGATAGGTCAACAAAGGTTTATCGCATACTTGTCGAATTTTCTCTAATAAGGGAGCAATCAAATGCGGAGCTGTACAGTTAAAACCGACCGCCAACACTTGCGAGCTAAATTGAGCCAAGAGCCCTACTTCTTTGATAGGCGTCCCATCTGAGATAGCTGATTCAGTTTGAGCGGTAAAGGACAGATAGGCCTCCGCCTGCGGAAATTCTTCTGCTAAGAGTCGGACGATTGCTGTCGCTTCTGCCCCATTTGGAATAGTTTCAATAGCTAACAAATCACTTCCTGCTTCTAACAAAGCTTGAATGCGCGGACGATGAAAATCACGGAATTCTGCCTCACTCAGCTGATAGTTTCCCGTGTATTCTGAACCGTCAGCTAGATAAGCAGCATAAGGCCCTACCGAGCCTGCCACCAGAGGATAGGAGCGCTGCTTCTGCTCATCTAACGATAAACCCTGCCAGACATTTTTGATAGCAGTCTGCACTAAAAAGACCGTCTCTTTGAGAAATTCATAAGCCTTTTCTGGACTCAGCCCAGCCTCGACAAAAGATGGAATACTAGCCTGATAACTGGAAGTGGTGATGATGTCACTGCCAGCCCGAACATAAGCCTCATGCAAGTCTTGAATAATCTGAGGATTATCCAACAGATACTTAGCTGACCAGAGCTTGCCTGAAACGTCATAGCCTCGACTTTCCATCTCTGTTCCCAAGGCTCCGTCCAAGATAATCATTTCTTGCTTTTCAAGTAAAACTTTAAATTTTCCCATTTCTTTCTCCTAAAACGTTCGCTGACGAAAGTAGTGATAAATAAAGTTATGTAACCCTGTACCTTATCTTGATTTATATCGAAATTCGCTTATTTAGACAATATTCGTGAAATAAAACAGCCCAACTCATTTCATCAGAGTCAGGCTGTTCCCGTATGTCTCACTCCGTTTTAAGAAATGAGTATCCTATTAATTGTACTTACTTGCCCAAGCAATATCAACATCTAAAACTTCTTGTGAGGTGTATTGTTGTCGATAAGGGTTGTAAACCATGCCATCAAATCCATATTGGAAACTGGGAGTGTCAAAACGAGTTAAATCGTATTTTTCAATAATAGCATTTAATTTCAGATTATAGCTACTGTCTGTTGCGTAGACGCCAGTCAGCGCAGCTGTTGCATCTTGATAGGTTGGAGCATTACTCTTCCAAGCCCCAGCAAAATGATTTTGTTTTAAAACGTAAGCATAATCTTGAAGTGATTCCGCATAACTAGGATAAGAACGAAATTCATCATGGATAACGCTAGCATTTCCCTGACCATCATCTTCCCATGTCTGCATCGTTGCAGACTGACCTGCATATTGCCCTTTAATGCCAAATAGATTGTAGTGCGGTGCATCAGATAAACCTGATTGACCAGATCCACTCTCCAAAATAGCTTGAGCAATCATCACAGAGGCATATAAATCATTGTCTTGTGCCAACTGTCTCGCTGGCTCACCAATTTGTGAAATGAAATAATCCGTTTGACTCATCGGCTGTTGTCCGTTATCATCATAAGCACTTGCTGGGTTGATGCGGCTTACCAGAACAAAACCAACAGTAATGGTTGAAACTAGCACAAAGATATTAGTAAGAAGTTTTTTTCCTCTTTTAGACAATCTTCTCTTTTTCATCATTTTCTCCTAAATTATTGTTTCTAGACTTCATTATTGTACCATATTATATGATTAAAAAGTGCTATTGGAAAGTTACAAGTTTGTAACATTTTACAAAAAGAAATCTAGTTCTAAAATGAACCAGACTTCTTTTAAATTTTCGCTAAAATAGCATCCCAAGCTTCATCCAAACCAGCTTTATTGACCGATGAAAAGATGATAAAATCATCACTCTTATCAAAGTTCAACTTTTTCTTGATAGCACTTTCATGCTTATTCCACTTACCGCGCGGAATCTTATCCGCCTTGGTTGCTACGACAATGACTGGAATTTCATAATATTTGAGAAACTCGTACATCTGAACATCATCTGCACTAGGGTCATGACGCAAGTCTACTAAGCTCACGACGGCTCTTAGATTATCACGGCTAGTCAGATATTCCTCGATCATCTTGCCCCACTTAGCCCGCTCACTCTTAGAAACCTTAGCATAGCCATAACCAGGTACATCCACAAAACGCAACTTGCCATCGATGTCGAAAAAATTTAGCAATTGCGTTTTACCAGGTTTTCCCGATGTCCGAGCTAGATTTTTGCGGTTAAGCAGTGTATTGATAAAGCTGGATTTTCCGACATTGGAGCGACCAGCCAGAGCAATTTCAGGAATATTATCTTGAGGATAGTGTGATTTATTGGCTGCGCTCAGCAAAATCTCAGCATTGTGTGTATTGATTTCCATAAGCACCTCGTTAGGCAGTTTCCAGAATCGGCTTGTCTGTTCCATCTACTGCTGCTTTGGTAATACGGACCAGTTTGACATTTTCCTGACTCGGAACTTCAAACATGACGTCCATCATGGTTTCTTCGATGATTGAGCGGAGTCCGCGGGCACCTGTCTTGCGTTCGATCGCTTTATTTGCAATCTCTTGAAGGGCATCCTCGTCAAATTCCAATTTGACATCATCATAAGAGAGAAGGGCTTGATACTGCTTGACAAGAGCATTCTTTGGTTCACTTAAAATTCGAACTAAATCGTCAACAGTCAACTGCTCCAAAGCTGCAAATACTGGCAAGCGACCAATCAACTCAGGAATCAGCCCAAATTTTTGGATATCTTCGGCAATGATTTCCTGCATATAGGAACCGCCTTCGTCAATAGCACGATTATTTTGGCCAAAACCGATAATCTTCTCACCAAGACGTTGTTTGACAATTTCTTCGATACCGTCAAAAGCACCGCCAACAATGAAAAGAATATTCTTGGTATCAACTTGAATCATTTCTTGCTGTGGATGCTTGCGGCCACCTTGAGGAGGCACACTGGCTACTGTTCCTTCGATAATCTTCAGCAAGGCCTGCTGAACACCTTCACCTGAAACATCACGGGTAATAGAAACATTCTCGCTCTTCTTGGCAATTTTATCAATTTCATCCACATAGATAATACCGCGTTCTGCCCGCTCAATATTAAAGTCCGCCGCCTGTAAGAGCTTGAGCAGGATATTCTCCACATCTTCACCAACATAGCCAGCCTCAGTCAAGGCTGTCGCATCCGCGATAGCAAAAGGAACATTGAGACTGCGTGCCAAGGTCTGAGCCAGGAAGGTTTTACCAGATCCAGTCGGACCAATCATGAGGATATTGGATTTTTGCAGCTCCACATCATCCTCTTCACGGCTGTCATGAAAATTAATTCGCTTATAGTGGTTGTAAACAGCAACAGCCAAAGCTCGCTTGGCCCGATCTTGACCAATCACATAGTGGTTCAAAATATTGAGCAATTCTTGCGGTTTTGGTACTTCAGAAAGATCAGCCAAGACTTCTTCAGCTAATTCTTCTCGGATAATTTCCTGCGCCAACTCGACACATTCATTACAAATAAAGGCATTGTTGCCTGCGATGATTTTTTGGACTTCGTCCTGATTCTTTCCGCAGAAAGAACAATACACCATCATCTCATTATTACGATTTGTAGGCATTTTCTACTCCAATTCTAAATTTCTATTTCATTATTCTCATACATCTTAAAAGAGGGTCATATAAAAAGCATGGATGGAATTGACCAGATTAGTAAAAGCATTTAACAAAAATAGAACGGCTAAACCATAACGTTTTTTACGAAAAGTCTGTAGAGAACAAATCAGACAAATCACACATAAAAAGGCCGTAAAAAAACCAAAAACACTTCGCTCCATTCTTACGAGTCCTTTCTTTGATATTTTTTAACAGTAAAGTCATAAATATTTTTTTCGTCTTTTGGATAAAATTCGCTGCTGACTTCTCGATAAAGAGACCAGTCAAAACTCTGTGGAAAATAGGTGTCCCCATCCAACTTGGCAACAATCTGAGTCTGAATCAATTCGTCCAAATAAGGTTCAAAAGCTGCTATAATCTGAGCGCCGCCGATCACATAGAGATTCTTATCCTGATGCTGGTACCAGTCCAGCACATCTTCAATAGTGTTAAAAACCAAGGCGTTTTCATCATCTATTTTATAATCTTGATTATTAGTCAAAATAATACTGGTCCTATTCGGCAAGAGGCGACGGTTCAGTCCGTCAAAGGTCACTCGCCCCATCAAAATAGCATGACCAGTTGTCGTTCTTTTGAAATGCTGGAGCTCAGCCGGCAGATGCCAAGGCATGACTTGATCTTTTCCGATAAGACCAGCCTCTGCCTGAGCCCAAATGGCAATAATTTTCTTTGTCATTATCCCATCCTTCTAATTGGTAATTCCATTCTATCAAATTTTGCAGAAAAAGGCTTTTTTCAACTATGCTTTTCGGAAAAATATCATTCCTTCATTCAGACAAAAGATTGGCCTGTTTTTTCCCAAAGAAATCAAATCGCCAAATCAAACTTGAGCTGAGGTTTGACCGGATCATAGTCTAAGAGCTCAAAGTCCTCTGCCTTGATATCAAAGAAATTGGTTCCGTCTGGCACATTTAAAACGAGTCGAGGCTGACAGTCGCTAGGATCCCGACGCAATAGCTCTTCCGCCTGCTCGAACTGATTATCATAGATATGCAGGTTGTTGACAAAGTAAAAGAACTTGCCGACTTTCCAACCGAAATGCTTGGCAATCATCATCTGCAGAGCCACATATTGCATCGCGTTGATATGGTGGGCAACCAGCATATCATTTGAGCGCTGGGTCAGAGTCGCATCCAGATAAATGTCTCCATCTACACGCCGAACGTCAAACATGGTCTGAAAAGCGCATGGTAGTAGGCCTTCTGTTTCTTCGAAAGCTTCATAATCCCAGAGAGAGATGATATTGCGGCGGTTCCAAGGATTAGCCTCCAGCTGTTGGAGGATTTTATTGATAATATCGTGCTTCTTGACAACGGCTCCGTAGCGCTGACCAATGGTGCCCGTATCGCCAACTTCCCAGTCATTCCAATAGTGAACATTGTACTTATCATTAAGTAGTTCCAGACTATTAGACTGGTCTTGATAGATCCAGAGCACTTCCTTGATGGCGGACTTGATAGCAATCGGACGCAGAGTTGTGATTGGGAACTCGCCCTTGCTCAAATCGTATTCTGCAAAAGAACCTGTGATATACTTGGAGTTAGCCACATTTCCGTCCTTATAACGCGGACGGGCATTTTCAGAAAAAACTCCTTCTTCTAAAATCCTGCTAATATTTTCTTTAAAAATCGTATCTGCTTTGGTCATGATGTCTCCTGAATCGTTAAACTTTCTTTAGTATAGCAGATTTTTCAAAAAAATTCTCCTGCCAAGTTTGGCAGGAGAATAAATGCATGATACTTACAAATTATTGTAAAACTAAAGAAGCTGCTCCAATCACGCCGGCATCATTTCCAAGCGTTGCCAGAGCCAATTTGGTTGAAGTACGCACTTGCGGGAAGCTGTTTTCTTCATAAACTTTGCGGACACCCTCAAGCAAAAACTCTCCAGCTGCAGATACACCACCACCGATAACGATTGTTGAAGGATTTAGGATAGAGCCGATGTTGGCACAGGCAATTCCCAGATAGCGCGCGAAATTGCGATAAACAATCAAGGCCAGCTCATCGCCTTCCTTGGCTAAGTCAAATACAATTTTAGCGTTGACATCTTCACCGTTATCAATCAGTTTTTTCAACTCAGCATTGCCAGCATATTCATCCGCATAACGACGAGTCAGATTGACAATTCCAGTCGCAGATGCAACAGTCTCTAGGCAGCCCTTCTTGCCACAGGTACATTGAATCGGCTGATCAAAGTCCACTGTGATGTGACCAAGCTCTCCTGCTGCTCCAGCAAGTCCGTGCAAGAGCTTTCCTTCGGCAACGATTCCACCACCGACACCGGTTCCCAGTGTCATGAAGACAACATCTGGCTGATTGTCGCCAGCTCCCATCCAACGCTCACCAAGGGCGGCAACATTGGCATCATTGTCAATGAAGAATGGAATGCCTGTTGCTTTTTCGATTTTCTCTTTCACCGGCTGCAAAGTCTTCCAGTTGAGATTGTAAGCACCGATTACCGTCCCATTTTCACGGTCAACAACACCAGGCGATCCCATCCCAATCCCCATAAAATTCTCAGCTGACAAGTTCAAGAGTCCCAAACGATGTTGAATAGACTCAATCATCTCATCCACAATATGGCTTCCTTCATCTAAGATATTGGTTTTAATAGACCACTTTTCTTGGATTTCGCCTTCCTGCGTCAAAATAGCAAACTTAATGGAAGTTCCTCCCAAATCAATTCCGATAATTTTTTTTGACATGATATTCTCCTCTGTATTATTTTCTACTTAATTATAGCAGATTTTTTTAGTGATGAAAAGGTTTGCATGGTATTTTTTGCTTTTTGATGATTAGACTTGTTAAGAAAGGCAAGTTATTTTTACAATCAATCAAAATAAAGGAAGAAATTACTTTATTTTCATCAATTTTAAACAGCTCCTGCCCTTGTTTTGAAGGATTTTTAAATCTTTTCAACTTCCTTAGCCAGCTAAAGGAGCTTGTTGTAAAATTTCGAATCAGCTAAAATCGTTTTATTCCAATTCAAAAACGGCACCTCAATGAGGTACCGAAAAAGCTTATTTTAAAACTTTTTAGTATTTCTTCTTGTCTTTAACTGACAGAAGGAAAAGGCTTGATAATGCTAATATCAGAGAAGCTAGGAAGGCAGATTGGTTACTTTCCTCCCCTGTATTCGGGAGCTGACCTTCTTTATTTCCTGACATATTTCGTTGACCATTAGATGTAGTTGAAACAGCAGATTCAGAGGCCTTTTGTTTTTCACTTCCATCGTCCTGGCTAATTGCTAAATGATCCTGAGATGCCTTATAAACAACTGCATAGATGCTGAAGTGGTCCGACATAAATTCGACAATTTGACCTTTTTGCTGGAATGCCAGAGCATCCAATTGGTTAGCAGCTGTGACATAGAAGACATTTTCAACCTCCTTATTGGCTGCAAGCGGCAGACTAACAAGGACTTTTCCACTTGGCTGAATAGCGTTGCCAAACTTGTCTTCCAAGGTAATGTCGTAAGCATCATAGACCTTGCCCGCTAAACTTTGTGACGTAACTTTCTTAACTTTCAAGCTTGCGACCTGTTCAAGCGCGGATTTTGTACCGATAACTTGAACCTTGGTAGCTTCATCCGTCAAGATACGCAAGTCTTCCTCGGTCTTGCCTGGTTTAGCTGGAGTACCAGGCTTAACTGGCGCGTCAGGTTTGCTTGGCTGCGTTGGCTGTTCTTCCTTGGTTCCAACTTCCACAATCTTATCAACTGGATCTTTAGAAACGAAGCTGTCTCGAGTGGTGCGACCGGTTTCTTGACCATTTTCGATGGTCACTTCAACGAGCGTAGTCTTCTCACCGGCCTTGCCTTCTTGGACAACTTTTCGCGTGCCCTTAGGCAGTTGAGCACTTTCACGCTCAACGGTGTTGAACGGTAGAGCCTCAGTCACCACATCCAAGCGTGGTTGCTCGACAACAAGATTCTTAACGCCTTCTGCTGGGGTCACCTGCTCAACTGGCTTGCCAACTTCCACAATCTTGTCAACTGGATCTTTGGAAACAAAGCTGTCGCGAGTCACACGACCGGTCTCCTGACCATTCTCAAAAGTGACTTCAACGAGCGTAGTCTTCTCGCCGTCTTTGCCTTCTTGGACAACTTTTCGTGTGCCCTTAGGCAATTGAGCATTTTCACGTTCAACAGTGCTAAATGGTAGAACCTCTGTCACGATATCCAAGCGTGGTTGTTCCACAACCAGATTCTTGACGCCTTCTGCTGGGGTCACTTGCTCAACTGGCTTGCCGATTTCCACAATCTGATCGACTGGGGCTTTGGAAACGAAGCTGTCGCGAGTCACACGGCCGGTTTCTTGTCCGTTCTCGATTGTGACTACAACCAGCGTTGTCTTCTCGCCAGCCTTGCCTTCTTGGACAACTTTTCGAGTACCCTTAGTCAATCGTGCATTTTCACGTTCAACAGTGTTAAACGGTAGAGCCTCTGTCACGATATCCAAGCGTGGTTGCTCGACAACAAGATTCTTAACGCCTTCTGCTGGGGTCACCTGCTCAACTGGCTTGCCAACTTCCACAATCTGATCGACTGGATCTTTAGAAACGAAGCTATCTCGAGTCACACGTCCGGTTTCTTGGCCATTTTCGATGGCCACTTCCACAAGTGTCGTCTTCTCGCCAGCCTTGCCTTCTTGGACAACTTTTCGGGTGCCCTTAGGCAATTGAGCACTTTCACGCTCAACAGTATTAAACGATAGAGCTTCAGTGACGATATCCAAGCGTGGTTGCTCCACGACAAGATTCTTAACGCCTTCTGCTGGTGTCACCTGCTCAACTGGCTTACCAACTTCCACAATCTTGTCAACTGGAGCTTTAGAAACGAAGCTGTCGCGAGTCACACGCCCGGTTTCCTGACCATTCTTGATGGTCACTTCAACGAGCGTAGTCTTCTCACCGTCTTTGCCTTCTTGAACAACTTTTCGGGTGCCCTTAGGCAATTGTGCATTTTCACGTTCAACAGTGTTAAACGGTAGGGTCTCAGTCACCACATCCAAGCGTGGTTGTTCAACTACTGGAATCTTAACACCTTCGTCTGGAGTCGTCTTGTGAACTGGCGGTGTAGCATCCGCTGCTTTCTTCACTAGCTGGATCTGGTATTCCTTAGTCGTTTGACCGTCTTCCGTCACCACACGAACAAGACTTGGAAGCTCATCGCTATCAGACTGAACAACTGTCACCGTTGCATTGTTTGTAGCAGTAGCTTCAATCCTTGGTCTTGTGCCTTGATACTCCAGACGGTAATCTGTCTTATCTGCTGCAAAATCAGCCAAGGCTTGACCATTAACAGTGATGTTCGTTACTGTAGTTGACTGAAGCGCTTCTGTTGGTGTAACGGCAGTGAACTCTACAAGTGCAACCCCGTTAGTCGTATCCTTGCGCGTCATACGGGCACGGATAGCTTTTGTTTTAACAGCTTCAAAGTTCAAATGAATCATCTTACCAGCTACGATTTCACTGTCAGCTGTATAGTTCAATTGCTTCCAATTATTTGCATCGTTGAATGGATGATTAGCTTGCTCAGCATAGCGAGAAGCTGGATTTGGCTCAGTAAAGTCTGGACCGTCATAGTATTCTAAGACGAGACTTTGTGGTGCGTCTGTTCCGCTGTCTCTGAAGAACTGCATACCAACTTGTTGCACTGTCTCAGCTGCAATCTGACCTTGCTTTTTGAAAAGCACACCGACAGATACTTCTTTACTTGGAGCCTGTCTTGACCAGTTAGTCCAGCGATTGCTTTCGTTGGTCGAACCATCATTTACATAGTGAACCCTATCTTGTGAAGCTTGATCTGTGTCATTAGTCGTTGAAGCAAAGGCAAGTGAATCTTGGTCGTTATGATTTTGGTTCAAAGCAGCATTGCGCCCAGTTTGCTCGCTTACTCGTACTTTAAGCTGTGCCTGTAGATCTGTTCCAGGAATCGTTCCAGTCAGAGTGAAGCTACCTTTAGTTTGAAGCAGACTTTCATCAACTGGATTCCAAGTAACTGCTAGGTCTTTCTTGACCCACTCACTACCACTTGGATAATAAACTGGTACAGTTGTTGGAAACTGGAGTCTCTCTCCTACATTTACGACTGTTGATAATGTTTCAGCAGCCACAGGCTTACCTATTTGCTTGCTCTCTTTAACGAAGCGAATGCGGTATTCATCCACGATTTGACCATTTTCAGCCTTGATGAGTACACGGACAGGATCCTTTTCAGAAGCTGATGGAATCACTGTCGCTAGCCCATTGTCGCTTACTTCTGCAGTCACTTGATTGCCTGTTTCTTTCTTAACAATCTCGTACTCTTTGATAGCACTGTTAAATCCTGGGACAGGCTGACCGTCTACCATAAGCTTAGCTGTCGCACTTGTCGCTTCTTCGACGCTGTTACCCATGACCGTCAACTCAGTCAAACCGACACCTGAGGTGTTCGCTTTCTTCTTCATACGAATACGGATAGCTGGTGTTTCTACTTTATCAAAGCGGAAGACATTTTCAGAATTAGCACTCAAGGTCTGAGGTGCACGAAGTCCAGTCACCTGCCTCCAATTACTTGCTTGATTGAATGGATGCTGAGCCTCTTTGCGAACATGGTTCGTATCTTTTGGCAATTCTGGCAGGTCTTTGCCGACGTAGTACTCAATGACATATTCTTCTGGCAGACCAATCGCACCATCCGTGTAGAAGTCTGCTTTTAGATTGTCAACAAAGCGTTTGGTCAAGTCACCAGCATCACCAAATAGGATACCTGCATAATCTTCTTCATTTCCAGTACGCCAGTTGGTCCAACGATTCTTAGCACCACCTGAATTTCTTGAAATGTGGGTATCATTTAAAGCACTAGCGCTATCATCCCCACCAGTATCCGATACAAAGGCTGCTGGAAGTTCTGATCCAGTCCATTGTTTAGAGATATTCTTGTTTTGAACTGTTTGTTCAGATACTCGGATGTGAGCCTTGGTTCTCAGATTGAGTCCCACGGCCGTTCCTGTAACTTCTACTTTTCCAGCTTGAGCTGTTGCATCAGATGGAACAGCATCCCAGGCTACTTCTTTATACTGGACACTGCCATCGGAGTGATAGGCACGGACTGTCGCTGGAAGCTTAATCTTCTCGCCTTTTGGCACGGCCAATGATACTTCTTCAGCTGTCAAGAAGCCTTCGACAGTCACATGAGCTTGTGCTTCAATGTCAGTACCTGCTACTCGCCCCTTGACGGTAAAGCTATGATAATGATCAACCTTTTCTTGGGAAATCGGCTCCCAAGTCACGGCTACCTTGTGTGGCAGACCTTGATTATAAATCGCCAGAACTTCTTGAGGGAGACTTGGCAACTTATGCAAGTCTGTCGATAGCTTAATCGGCCGCAGCTCTGTGATGGTTTTTTCTTGTGTATTTTCAGCGATGCTCAAGGTTAGCTCTTGCGAAGTCAGGGTCTTATCTGCCTTGGCAAGACGAGCTGTGATACGAGCTGTTCCTTTACGGTAGAGCAAGAGTTTGCCATTTTCAGCTTTGACTTCTGCACCATCTTCTGACTTAATCGTGAGCTCTACATCATTTTCTGACAGGAGCGCCCGTGTACCATCTTCGTAAATTCCTTTGACTTTATAAGGTACAGATTGATCCTCAACTAGATTTTCTGTCTTTTCTACTTTTAGCTCAATGCCTGTCAAGGCTGGGCTAGCTTCGACAAATTGCAGGCGATACACTCGAGTCAGACGACCAGACTCGTCTGTCACAAAGACAGAAGTCAGTTTGTCATTGTCAGCACTAGCCTGCTGGATAGTTGCTGTAGCACCTCCAGTGGTTGTCGCTGAGACTGTCGGTACAGTTGCGCCATAAGCGAGCGGGATACGATAGTAGGTCTTGTCTGCGCTAAAGTCAGCCAGAGCCTTTCCATCAACCTGAATGCCTGTCACAGCCCCTTCGGTTAAGTTCTGATTAGACGCTCGGAATCTAGCTGACACCGAAATATCTGAGTCTGCAACTTTACCTGTAGCCTTTGTCTCACCATTTTCAGCTTTCAAAGCATCTGGATTTTCCAAAGTCCAAGAGCTGACTTCAGCATCTGAAGTCGTACCATCAGAGAAGACTGCTGTAACTACCTTATCCAGATCTTCTGTTGCTGTATCGACTGGCACTGTCTGGGCTTTTGGCAACCAAGCTACCAGATCCAAAACTTTCAGCATCAAGCGAGCAGTTAAGCTCGTGCCTGCAACACTTCCTAGAACTTCTTTGACACCACGCGTTTTAGTCAGATCAGCTGGTATCTTCCAAGTCACAGCCTTGTCTTCTGTGCTACCGTCATTGTAAACAGCTTTGACCATCTGTGGAAGTTGTGCTTCTTCGCCTACGATAGTCGTTGCTTTTGCTGGAAGCAAGTCAACTAATTCTTTGGCAGACTGTGTTCTTTTCACCGTATAAACCGTTGCAGAATCGGAGCCTAAACCTTCTGAATCAGCAAATAGAGTAAACTTACCTGCTGTTTCTGTTGACTTAACGATGACCACGCCCTTGCCATTAAAGGCCTTGCGCTTCCATGTGCCATCTGCTTGAGCCTTGTAGCGCTCACGGCTGGCCTGTTCACCATTATCCACACCGACAATTTCGCCTTGTCCATGCAAATTGAAGTGTACAAGATTATTAGCTGTCGGCACGAGATTACCATTGGCATCTACGATTTCATAATGGATGTAGGTCAAATCTTTTCCATCTGCTCCGATGACATGCTCTTCTTTAACCAGACGGACATTGCTAGGTTGGTCAGCAGTTGTCACAGTATCACGCGCAATCTCTTTGCCAGACTCATCTCTGGCAACCGCCACTAGAGTACCTGGCTTATAAGCAACCTTCCACTCCAGATAGAGTTGGCCATTTTCACCTTCTTGATAGCTTCTGCCATCTGCTGTCTGCTTCTTGGTGAAGGTCTTCTTACCCAGTGATTCATTGTTGAAATAGAGTTCAACGCTGGCTGCATTTGAGAAGACGCGGACAGGCACCTTGCCATCAACCAATATCTTTCTGTCTTGTAGGCTTTGCTCATCCCAATTCCAGTGTGGCAACATATGAACCATCGGCTTGTCTTTGACTGAGCGCCATTGGCTTTGGTAGAGATAGAAGTCATTCTTCGGCAGACCTGCTGTATCAATGATGCCAAAGAAGGAACTCTTAACTGGTGTTCGGTCCATATTGTGCCAAGGAGTCGGCTCACCGATATAGTCAATCCCTGTCCAGATAAACTGACCAGCATAGCCGGCATGGTCACGGTCAAAGGTCCATGACTGAGTCGCTGTCCGTCCCCAAGCTACCTTATCATTTCCGTAGTCGGACTGCTCATAACGACGGCCAGCACTGTGATCATGGTTCAAAATCCGTGATGGATCGTAGTAAGAGCCGCGAGTCCGAGTTGCAGAAGATGTTTCTGAGCCATAAATCTTCCAGTCTGGATGAGCCCGACGCACTGCTTCATAGTTGTGCTCACCATAGTTCATCCCTACGACATCCATGATTTTAGCGATTTCGATAAAGCCGCCAGAAGAACGTTGGCTAAATTTATTTTCACCCATGGTGACATAGCGTTCTGTGTCAATGGCCTTGATAACTGCCTTCAAGCGCTTAGCAGTAGCAATAGAACGTGCATCTCCATTGGCTTCTTCGACTTCATTTCCAAGAGACCACATGATGATAGATGGATTGTTCTTGTCTTTTTCGACCATCATTCTCAAGTCAAAGTCAGACCATTTCTCACCTGGTTTAGCATCTGGATGGGTTGCTTCTTGGTCAAAGAAACGTCCATAGTCATAGGTCTTCTTGCTGTGATACCAAGTATCAAAGGCTTCTTCCTGCACTAAGAATCCAAGCTCAGCTGCAGCATTCAGTAACTGTTCACTGGCTGGATTGTGAGAAGTCCGAATAGCGTTGACTCCCATCTCCTTGAGCAATTTCAGTTTGCGATAGATAGCCTTAGCATTCTCCTCAGAGCCTAGTGCTCCATTGTCCTGGTGAATACATACACCGTGGAACTTCATGCGCTCACCGTTTAGTGAGAAGCCGTCTGCTGCAGTCCAGTCAAAGTAGCGATAGCCAAAGGTATCTTCGGTCACATCAACCAGTTGATTGTCTTTATAGACCTTGGTCTTCATGACATAGAGCTGTGGTTTGTCGGATTTGGTCGTCCACAGGGTTGGTCGGTTGACCTGAAGCGTTTGATCAAATTGAACTTCCTGATTAGCTAACAGTTCTTTCACAGCGGAACGGACAGCTGCTGAGACAGCCTGACCTTCTTTGGTAAAGACCTGGTGCTCAACATAAACTTGATGTGCCTTGCTATCGGTATTGACAACCTTGCTGGCAACAACTGTATCAACTGCACCTTGTTGCTGTTCTTTTAGCTTCGGTGTGGTGATCTTATTGCCATGCTTGCTGACATGCAGCTTATCTGTCATGACTAGGTTCACATCTCGGTAAATACCACTACCTGAGTACCAACGGCTGCTTGGTTGCTTGTTGGTGACCTGAACAGCAATCGTATTTTCACGACCGTCTTTGTAGAGATAGTCCGTGATATCATAAGAGAAGTGATTATAACCGTTTGGATAGTGGCCGACATGCTTGCCATTGACATAGACATGCGAATCCATGTAAACACCATCAAAGGTCAGACGGACATTCTTGTCTTTATTTTCTTCTTCAAGTGTGAAGGTCTTGCGATACCAAGCCACTCCTCCGTTCAGCTGACCGCCTTCATTGCGGGCTGGAGATGAATGATCGAAATCAAAGAAGATACTCCAGTCATGTGGCAGATTAAGCTTGGTCCAATCCTTCATATTGATATTTTCCTTGGATTGGTCGCCAGTCGGATTCAGCTTAAAGTACCAGTCTTTATTAAAGTTTTGCTTGCGTGCCTGAAGCAAATCTTTCTCTTCTTTAGTGACTGGAGGCGTTACAATCGGCTGATCTGGTTTTTGATCAGGTATTGCAGGCTGATCTGGCATAGACGGTTGAGATGGAGTTGAAGGCTGATCTGGCGTAGATGGTTGAGACGGACTTGGTTCCTCTGGGAGGTTTGGACGATTTTCTGGAACAAAGTTATCTGGATTATCCAAAATTTCTTTCAATTGATTCACTGCATTGAAGATTGCTTGGACATCTGGCGCTTCCTTCGCCAATTCATTTTCCAAAACAGTCTTATGTTCTACAAAGGCAGTACGGCTATTCGGTGTATCTTTCAATAATTCTGGGGTAATTTGATTGACCGTTTCTTTCAACTGCTTCATCTCTTCTACAAAGTCCTGTTTGGAAATGAGATGAGAACCAGTTCCTTTTGTCACAACCCTATCTAATTGGATTCCGATATTTCTAGTCAAGTCATTACGCTCAGGATCCAACTCCATGGTCAGAACGTGAACATCGTCCTTCAAACCTTTAAGGGAAACCAGCGTTTGATTGCCTTTTCGTTGAGCCGCTTTACCACTAAAGTATTTCTTACCGTTGTACTCTGTGGCGTTTCCTTGCCCCTCTTGATAGTCTAAGACTTTGCCGTCTAGGCTGACCTTATAAATACCGTGATTTGGATCAACAAAACCAGTTAGATCAATTCCTGTACCACTGAAAATAGCTGTGACAGAAAGTTTCTTCTTGGCATCAGCAGACAAGCCGTTATAAGAAGCCCAGCTTTCTGTATTGCTGAAATTCCCCTGAGCATTGGTCTGTTTATGCCAATTTGGACTGTAGATAAGCTGACTGGCTTGGTCATCGTATTCTTTTTGGTTATGCGAAAGACTGTCCGCTTTCATGACACGAACTGTTGCAGCTGAGTTAAAGCCAAGTAAGCTGCCTTCTGTTGGGTCAGACAACTTAACTTTAAAGTCAAAGACTTGGTCTTCTTGCTCTTTAAAGTCAATGGTTTGAAGCGTTACTGTCTTTTCGGTTTCCCCATCAGCAAAGTGCAAAATCTCTGTTTTATCTTGGTAAACCTTGCCATGAACACCTGTTCCAGGTTCGGTCACCACACGGACATCTGCCGGACCTTTGGCACCACCGACACGTTTGACAGTGACAGTGACAGTTTTCCCTTTTTCCGCTTCATAAGTTGGCTGGCTCAGCTCAAACATGCCCTTAGCTTGGTTATTTAAAGTGTAAATCCCCTCTGTCGCAATAGCACGATTGCTAGCATTGACTAACTTAATCGTATGAGTACCTTCTGCTAGGTCGCCTGTTTCATATACGGTTTGACTGCGTTTTCGCACAGTGCTCTGCGTATCAATCGTTGCGACTTTCTGACCATCTACATAGACATCCATGGGGCCGTGTTGAGGGTCAACAGTAGACACAACATAAGCCTTGGTTCCTGTGAATTGATATTCAACGCTGGCGTCCTTTTGGTTGGTCCACATGGAGCTTCCCCGAACACCTTCATTTTCTTGATACCAAGTAGTATTGTTTTTATTTCCTTCAGTGTTAGAGTGATAGTCTAAGCCCAAAGGATAGCCATCTGTCTTTTCGATTGATTGAGGCGTTTTGTAAAGAGCAAAGTTAGTCAAAATCGGAGTCGCCTGAGCACCCGTAATAGTAACACGGATTCTTCTTGCAGTGACTGGCTGACCTTGAATCAGACGGCGGTAGCCAACTGTACTGCCTTCGCCATAGCGAACCCAACGACCATTGACTTCTACGTCAATGTTGAAACCGGAAATCCGCTGACCTTTAGCAATATCTTCTTTCAACTCGACCACATCAAAACGCTTGTTCTCTCCCAAGTCAACTGTGAAAGAACCAGTCAAGGCATCATTTGACAAGGCCCAAGATGTCTTGTCATCACCATCGACCAGATGATTGACATTGTATTTGGCATTCTTCCGAGTAGAATCCGCTACCACACTGGCACCTGCTGCTAGATTAGTAGCATACATGTCTTTGAGCGTCTGATGGAATTCTTTTAATCTGGCAACGTCTACATCTGCAAATCGTCCTTCTTTATTAGGCGGAATATTGAGCAAAAGCGGTGTTCCGCGACCGACAGACTTGAAGTAGATATCCATCAATTCACGCAGTGATTTTGGCTGTTGATTTTCATGGTAGAACCAGCCTGAGCGAATAGATACATCCGCTTCTCCGACAGAATACATATCTCCAGCAGGGTCGCCGTGATTCAGATAGTCTGTTGATGGATTAGCTAGAATTTTGTCACGCTTCACCTTATGCCAGACTGGGTCACCTGCTGTACCTTTTTCGTTCCCAATCCAGCGAACACTAGTCGGTTGGGCAGAGAAAATTGTGATGTCTCCCTCTGCCTTTTTAATATATTCGAACCATTTATCAAAAGTATAAGTGACTTTCTGAGCTCCTTCTCCCCGAGCACCGTCCATCCAGACTTCGACAAATTTTCCTTTATTACCGTACTTAGGATTATCTAAAATTTCCTTGAGTTGATTAAGGTAATATTCATTGTATTGATCCTGAGTGGCAACCTTATAAGACGGATGATTAGCATCCCATGGAGAAAGATAGACCCCTAGATTCATGTCATACTTGGTCGCAGACTTAGAAACTTCCTCTAGGACATCTCCTTTACCATTCTTCCAGGGACTAGCTGCAACAGTGTGATTGGTATGCGCAGACGGATAAAGAACAAAACCATCATGGTGCTTGGTAACCATAATCGTCCGTTTGAATCCTGTTTCTTTTAACACTCGAATCCATTGGTCTGTATCTAAGTTGGTTGGATTAAAATTAGAAGGATTTTCACGACCATTTCCCCACTCAGAGTTGGTATAGGTGTTCATACCAAAGTGGATAAAGGCTGCTAATTCTTCTTTGTGGTAGTCCAATTGAGCCTTGCTTGGCAGTGGTCCATGGTCAGCAATTTCTGTTTCAGTGTTTTCAGTCGCATTAGCTCCCTGAGCTGGCAAAGTTGGCTGGCTGACTGCATTGTTAGAGGAAGCAGTTGCTCTTTCTTCTTTAGTACTAGCTGTTACAGGGGTAGATGCTTGTTCAACTGGGCTACTGGTTGCTTCATTTCTTGTTTCTACTATTGGTTCTGTTGCTGTTGATGCTGTTGAAACGGACGGACTTGTTTCAGGGCTAACTGTACTTTCTCCAGCCGAACCCGACTCTGCTATTGCAGATATTACAGGTTGATGGCTGGTTACAGGCTGAGCCTCATCCGCTGCGACGATTTGGCTACCGAAAAATACAGCTCCAATCATAACAGAGCAAGCACCGATAGCGTATTTTCGAATACTGTACTTACATTTCTTTTCCATAAAGGAACCTTCCTATTTGAACGCCTTATATTAGTAAGCGTTTGCAACTTTGTTCAAAAAATATATTTTACCTTGAATTATTCAAAACAAAGGGAACTATCTATCAGTTTACACCAATCAAAATATATAGTAATTGAAAACATTTTTTATAAATTTAACAACCATACTCTATATTTATGCAAACAAATCTATAGTCCCTAAATTAGATTTATGATTATAAAATAGGCGGAACACAACTCACACTAAATCGTTTGTGATGTCATCTTCCGCCTTCAAATAACTAGTACGAAAGTAAATTTCTATGCACTAGCTCTTTTGTCGGGAACATTTAGTTTTTACCATTTTCCTTTTTCTTCATCAGGAACAATCCTGTCAATGCCAGCAAGAGACCCATAAGAGAAGCAGAATCTGTTGCTGTTCCTGTATTTGGCAGAGTGGCCCTTGCTTCATTTGTTTGGCCTAGTTTAGCTGGAGTGACTGGCTTAACTGGCGCATCAGGTTTGCTTGGGTGCGTTAGCTGTTCTTCCTTGGTTCCCACTTCCACAATTTTGTCAACTGGGTCTTTGGAAACGAAGCTGTCACGAGTGGTGCGGCCGATTTCTTGACCATTTTCGATGGTCACTTCAACGAGCGTAGTCTTCTCGCCGTCCTTGCCTTCTTGGACAACTTTTCGCGCGCCCGTAGGCAATTGAGCATTTTCACGTTCAACAGTGTTGAACGGTAGAGCTTCAGTTACCACATCCAAGCGTGGTTGCTCGACAACCAGATTCTTAACACCTTCTGCTGGTGTCACCTGCTCAACTGGTTTGCCAACTTCCACAATCTTATCGACTGGGGCTTTGGAAACGAAGCTGTCACGAGTCACACGGCCGGTTTCTTGACCATTTTCGATGGTCACTTCAACGAGCGTAGTCTTCTCGCCAGCCTTGCCTTCTTGGACAACTTTTCGTATGCCCTTAGACAATTGAGCATTTTCACGTTCAACAGTGGTAAACGGTAGGGTCTCAGTCACCACATCCAAGCGTGGTTGTTCGACAACAAGATTCTTAATGCCTTCTGCTGGGGTCACCTGCTCAACTGGCTTGCCAACTTCCACAATCTTGTCAACTGGGGCTTTAGAAATGAAGCTGTCACGAGTGGTGCGGCTGGTCTCTTGACCATTTTCGATGGTCACTTCAACCAGAATCGTCTTCTCACCGTCCTTGCCTTCTTGGACAACTTTTCGCGTGCCCTTAGGCAATTGAGCACTTTCACGTTCAACAGTATTAAACGGTAGAGCTTCTGTCACGATATCCAAGCGTGGTTGCTCGACAACAAGATTCTTAACGCCTTCTGCTGGGGTCACCTGCTCAACTGGCTTGCCAACTTCCACAATCTGATCGACTGGGGCTTTAGAAACGAAGCTGTCGCGAGTCACACGGCCGGTTTCTTGACCATTTTCGATTGTTACTTCAACCAGCGTTGTCTTCTCACCAGCCTTGCCTTCTTGGACAACTTTTCGCGCGCCCGTAGGCAATTGTGCATTTTCACGTTCAACAGTGGTAAACGGTAGAGTTTCTGTCACAATATCCAAGCGTGGTTGCTCGACAACAAGATTCTTAACGCCTTCTGCTGGTGTCACCTGCTCAACTGGCTTGCCAACTTCCACAATCT
>NZ_JBZYCU010000010.1:0-77237 GCF_058933875.1 Streptococcus sp. STC1396
AGCACAGCCTGCTCATATGAAAGCTATTCCAGGTCAAAAAACAGATAAGAAAGATGCTCACTGGATTGCCCAATTAACACGAATCGGCCTGCTTCCTCGCAGTTTCGTTCCTGATGAAACCATTCAAGAATTGAGAGAGCTAACACGACAACGGAAACACTATGTAGAGAGCCGTAATCGTGAGACCAATCGGATCCATAAAATCCTCCAATCAGGAGGTATTAAGCTGACAACCTACATAGAAGATATCATGGGTGCTTCTGGTCGAAACTTACTGCAACTGCTTATTGATGAGACGCCCGTTACCCCAAGAATGATCCATCAATCTGTTTATACCAGTTTGAAAAGAAAAGTTCCCCAACTCCTTGAGGCACTTGATGGGTACTTTTCGGCTCATCATCGTTTTATGTTAGGTCAGTCCTTGGAGATTTACGATTTTTATCAAAAACAAATCGATTGTTTGGAAGAGCGTATGAACGGCTATCTAAATCTCTATGAGAGACCAGTGGAAATCCTAGATTCTATTCCTGGTATTGATCTCATTACAGCCTCTGTGATCATATCGGAAATTGGGGTAGACATGAGCCAGTTTCCAACAGCTGGACATCTCGCTTCCTGGGCTGGTTTGTGTCCTGGAAATAATGAAAGTGCCGGTAAAAAGAGGAGCACAAAAATCAGACATGGCAATTCCTATTTAAAAAGGTGTCTCTGTCAAACAGTTTTTGCGGCAAAAAAACAAAAAGGAAGTCCACTAGCAGAGCATTATTACCAGATTCAAAGCAGGAGAGGACCGCAAAAAGCAACTATTGCACTCGCACATCAACTTCTTAAAATAGCTTATATCCTTTTGAAAGAAAATCTTACTTATCAGGAGTTTGTGCTACAAAAAAAGGCTACTAGAGACGAGCCAGTAGCCTAATACAATTTTTTCGCTTTCATTATATCACAAGGGGAGTCTTTTTGCGCTCTTTTGAGTTTTCGTATAAAAAGTCCTAGCCTCTCAATTGTCTTTGGATTGTCGAGCAAGACGCAGTGGTTGAGTGGGCTCTACTACGCTGATTTCATCAGCTTTTACAGCCCTACTCAACTGTGCGGAGGTGGGACGACGAAATCGAATTCTAACGAATTACCGATTTCTGTCCCACTCTCTTTCATTACAAATATTATTTCTCTGTCAATGCTGCAAGTCCTGGCAATACTTTACCTTCAAGGAGTTCCATTGATGCACCACCACCAGTAGAAATCCATGAGAACTTATCCGCACGGCCAAGGTTGATGGCTGCAGCAGCTGAGTCACCACCACCGATGATTGATTTCACGCCAGGTTGTTTCACGATAGCGTCCATAACACCGATTGTACCAGCTTGGAAGTCAGGGTTTTCAAAGACACCCATAGGTCCATTCCATACAACAGTCTTCGCACCAGTCAAAGCTTCGTCAAATTTAGCGATAGATTTAGGACCGATATCTAAACCAAGGAAACCTGGATCTACTGCTTCGCCTTCAGTGTCTTTCACTTCAGTGTAGTCCGCAAAAGCATTTGCTTCTTTTGAGTCAACTGGCAAGATTAATTTACCGTTTGCTTTTTCAAGAAGAGCTTTTGCAATGTCCAATTTATCTTCTTCTACAAGTGAGTTACCAATTTCGATACCTTGTGCTTTGTAGAATGTGTAAGTCATACCACCACCGATAAGGACTTTATCAGCTTTTTCAAGCAAGTTTTCGATAACACCGATCTTGTCTGAAACTTTTGAACCACCAAGAATCGCTACGAATGGACGTTCTGGAGCTTCAACCGCTTCTTGGATGTAAGCAATTTCGTTTTCAAGAAGGAATCCAGCAACAGCTTTTTCAACGTTTGCTGAGATACCAACGTTAGATGCGTGTGCACGGTGAGCTGTACCGAATGCATCGTTTACAAAGATACCATCTCCAAGCGATGCCCAGTATTTACCAAGTTCAGGATCGTTTTTAGATTCTTTCTTGCCGTCAACATCTTCAAAACGAGTGTTTTCCACCAAAAGAACTTGTCCATCTTCAAGAGCATTGATCGCAGCTTCCAATTCAGCACCACGAGTGACACCTGGAAGGAAAGCAACATCTTGGCCTAATTTAGCAGCCAAATCAGCAGCTACAGGAGCAAGTGATTTACCAGCCTTATCTGCTTCTTCTTTCACACGTCCAAGGTGAGAGAAGAGAATTGCACGTCCGCCTTGTTCAAGGATATACTTGATTGTTGGAAGAGCAGCAGTAATACGGTTATCGTTAGTGATTACACCGTCTTTTACAGGAACGTTGAAGTCAACACGAACGAGAACTTTCTTCCCTTTCAAGTCAACATCTTTAACAGTCAATTTTGCCATTGGATATGACTCCTTCTATTTTTAATACATGATAATTATATCACAAAAGCTGTAAAAGCGATAGCAAAATTAAACGCTTTTCCCCTCTTCTTGACACAGCATCATCCAGAAGATACAATAGGGATAATAAAGGAGGATCACTTGATGCCAGAACTATCTCCCCTTCAAAAGAAAGCCGACCAAGATTTAAACATCATCGCTATCTTGACAATCCTTCCCCTTATCAGTTATCTATTTTTCCGAGAGCAGCTATTAGACTTTATTCGTCAATTATCGGTCTCCATCTGGCTCCGCCTTCTTGTCCTCGCAGCCTGCCAATTTTGTGTAGCAGGATTAGGCACAAGCGTGGTAATGATTCGTCGCAAAGAAAGTTGGAAAGAATATGGATTACTTACTCAGCATTTCCTCTCATCCCTCGTTCAGACTGCAGTTACCTGTCTTCCCTTGCTTCTTTTCCTCATCATTACAGGACAAGTTCACACCTACCTCCCATTTCAATCAATCTCCTTAACGAAAGAAATTCTTGCCAGTTCTTTTTCGACAAATATTTTAGGTTATTTGTTCATTTCTCTTATATGGGGATTCTGGGAAGGCTTTAATTATGTTGTAATTGCTCGGAAAATCAATCTCCGCTATCCACACCAAACGAAGGGAATCGATCTTGGTGCCCTCATTTGCGCTCTAATCTGCCTGCTCATACATGGAATGATTGGCTTAGATCCAACTTCTCTATTTGAAGCCGTCGCCGTATTCATTCTCATTTACGGCATGCTTGTCATTCAAAGAAAATCCGGAAATGCATGGAGCTGTGTCCTCATCTTTTGCCTTCTATGGAATGCATTTTAATACTAAGTAAAAATCCTATTTTAACCAAAGTCTTTTCCCAAAACAATTTTCTTCAAAACTGCTGTTTTTCAGCCCAGAATTACTTTTTCCATCTCTATAATAGCATCGTTTCAGGCTTTGAAAATTTTTCTGAAATCTTTTTATTGAATCTTCACTCAGTTTGGTATTCCAATGTCCTTTATAATAGACCATTCAAAGTTATACACGCAAACTTTCCTAGTTCCCTTGGCTATTTGTAAAAGTGGATTCGAAAAAGCCGTATAGAGCAGATAAAGCAAAATAAAATCCTATTTTCCTTGTCCAATCTAATGCTGGGCAAAAGCTATCCAATTCTCATTTCTATCCTAGTTGCCAATGAAGCCGCATTAGTACTCGTCATTGTTCATAGCATATTGACTCGAGTCTCAATAACTATTCATTCAAGCGGCTCAAATATACTTGTCTCAAAACTAAAAAAGAGATCCCGCGGATCTCTTTTTTCATACACTTGAATTATTTAGCGATTTTTGCAAAGTATTCAAGAGTACGAACAAGTTGTGAAGTGTAAGACATTTCATTGTCATACCATGAAACAACTTTAACCAATTGTTTACCGTCAACGTCAAGAACTTTAGTTTGAGTTGCGTCAAACAATGAACCGAATGACATACCTACGATATCAGAAGATACGATTGGATCTTCAGTGTAACCGTATGATTCGTTAGAAGCTGCTTTCATAGCTGCATTTACTTCATCAACAGTAACGTTCTTATCAAGAACTGCTACCAATTCAGTTACAGAACCTGTTGGAACAGGAACACGTTGAGCAGCTCCGTCCAATTTACCGTTCAATTCAGGGATAACCAAACCGATTGCTTTAGCAGCACCAGTTGAGTTAGGAACGATGTTAGCTGCAGCAGCACGAGCACGGCGAAGGTCACCTTTACGGTGTGGTCCATCAAGAACCATTTGGTCACCAGTGTAACCGTGGATAGTAGTCATCAAACCTTCAACGATACCGAAGTTGTCATGAAGAGCTTTAGCCATTGGAGCCAAACAGTTTGTAGTACATGAAGCACCTGAGATAACTGTCTCAGTACCATCAAGAATATCGTGGTTAGTGTTAAATACAACTGTTTTAACATCTGATCCACCAGGAGCAGTGATAACAACTTTTTTAGCACCACCAGCGTGCAAGTGTTTTTCAGCAGCTGCTTTAGTAGCAAAGAAACCAGTTGCTTCAAGAACGATTTCTACACCATCGTTAGCCCAGTCGATTTGTTCTGGGTCACGTTCAGCAGATACTTTAACGAATTTTCCGTTAACTTCAAATCCACCTTCTTTAACTTCCACAGTTCCGTCGAAACGACCTTGAGTTGTGTCGTATTTCAACAGGTGTGCAAGCATTACTGGATCTGTCAGGTCGTTGATGCGAGTAACTTCAACACCTTCTACGTTTTGGATACGACGGAAAGCAAGACGACCGATACGACCGAAACCGTTAATACCAACTTTAACTACCATTCGTGATTTCCTCCTTATGAAAATCAAAAAATTTTTATGTGAAAAGAGTAACTTGAGTTGCTACAAATCACCTTTCAACATATCTATTATATAACTTATCGAATGAAATTGCAACTGATTTCATTAGGATTAACAAAGGACATCATTTATTTCAGAAGTTTTCAATCCTTTTCAGAAAACAACTCCTTCCCTGTTATTTTCTTGTGTTGTATAAATAATCAATTATTTTAATTTTTATGCAAGAAAGCGCTTTACACAATATATGTATTGTGATACAATAATAAATATCTAGGCAAACATTTTTTGATTGCAATTCTTGCAACTCTGTTTGGCATAGTGCGAAAAAGAGCGTATCAGCTGCTAACGTAGCCACAGTTATACACACTAAAATGAGATCCATCTTGTTATGGACGGAATCACTCGAACATCTTATTCTTGGATGAATTTGTATTACCATACAGGTTTTCACGTATCCAACGTAGAACGTATTAACCGGTATGAAGGCATTAATCCAGCATTTCTTTATGTCTATCACTATAAGATTTATTAATAGCTAGAGGCTGGGACAAAAGTCCGACCTCAAATATAAAAAGCGAACAAAACTAGTTTTCTGGTAATCAGAATTCTGCTTTGTTCGCTTTTTGCATTTAATTATAGATTTGAAGGGCTTAATAATTAAGATTTTTAAAAATTGAAATCTTTTTGTCTCAGCCTCTACTTTTGTGTGAGGTATGTATATGGAATTCTTTCATTTTGAACTCAAGCGCTTTCTAAAAAGTCCTAAAAATAAAATCTGCCTAATCCTGCTGGCAGTAATCTTTTTGGGCCTATTTGCCTTTTACCAAACAACAATAAACAAGCAGAGTTTTGATAGCAATCTGGCTTTTATCAGAGAGCAGCTCCAACAAAGCAAACAATTGGTGAAAAATTTACAAGATCAAGTCAAACTGAATCCCGACGATCAAGTTCGCTCCCAACAGCTTAGTCAGGAACAAGAAAAATAAAAGCTCCTATCAGAAGAATTGGCTGCTTTAGAAAAAAAGGATCTAGAGAAAGTTAGCCAGCTGGAATATCAGAGCTTACTGGCCCAGCTTGACACTATGACAGATAAGAACTCCGATAGCTATAAAAATCTAAGGGCCAGTATCCGCTACCGCGAAGCTGTGAAAGCAGTCGGAGGAACTCCAAGCCTTACACTTAATAACACAAGCGAAGCTGCCTTTAGCATAGGCCACATCATGACAGGCTGGTTGTCCTCTACTACCATCTTTGTTCTCATCACCGTCCTCATAGCTGATTCTCTCAGTAGCGAGATTGAGAGCTCTCAGATTCGTTTCTATCAGCTGCTGGGTGGCCGAAAACTTAAGCATTTGCTCATTAAACTGCTGGTCCCTATCCTAGTGACCTTTCTGACCACCCTCCTACTCTTCACTACCCTATATGTAGCCAAGGGCCTGCTAGACAGCTTCGGTACCTGGAGCTATCCATATCTTCTAGGTCGAACCATTGTACCTATCTGGCAGATTAGCTTGCAAACAATCATCCTCTTCCTAGTCGCTCTAATCTTCCTGGCCAGTCTGGGCCAGTTTCTGGCTCTCATATTCAAAAAAAGCTTAGTTGTCATTGGTCTCGTTATTGTTTTCCTGACTGGTTTTCTCACTTTGGCTCAGGAAGAATGGTTCCAGCCCTTCAAACAGTTCTTCCCTTTTGAATACCTAGGTTATGGCCAGATCCTCAACGATGCTAGCATACTTCCTAAAAATGCCTTTCTGATAGGGATTATTTACCTGCTAACACTGAGCCTGATCTTTACATTAGTCTCCTATCGACTCTATAAAAATTTCTACTATCGCAAGGAGGGGAAAGCATGATAGAATTAAGGATTAAAAATCTCACCACAGCTATAATTGAGGATTTAAGCTTTGAGCTGTCTGATCCGGGTCTATACGGCATTATCGGTCCCAACGGGATTGGTAAGAGCACGCTCTTCAGCCTGATTAATGGAGAAGTCAAAGGGTTCAGAGGACAACTCCAAAGCGGAAAAGTCGCCTACATTCCTAATTTGGATATTTTTGATAAACACTTGTCGGCTCAGGACTATCTGCAGCTCTTAAGCCCAGAAGAACAGAATGTTTTCCAGGAAAATCTAGAAAAGATGGGCGGAGCGGATTATTTAAATAAAAAAATCGGAAAATACTCTCTAGGTATGAAAGAGCTCTTCGCCTTTCTCTATATCTTGTCCCTTCCCAGCGACCTTATTATCTTGGACGAACTGCTGGATGGTCTTGACGAGCTGAGACGATCTACAGCCTATGAACTATTAAAAGAATACAGTACACAAAAAATCATTCTGCTAACCTCTCACAATCTATCAGAAGTTTTCAAAATTTGTGATACAGTCTATCTTCTTAGCAAGAATTCCCTGACAGCAATTGAGGACTTTGATCCAGCCAATGCTCTAAATCTACTGAAGTTTAAAGGTAACAATGCCTGAGATATTCCATTCATTTTAGCTGCCAAAGAGGCTGGGACAAAAAGATTTCAATTTTTAAAAATCTTAATTATTAAGCCCTTCAAATCTATAATTAAATGCAAAAAGCGAACAAAGCAGAATTCTGATTACCAGAAAACTAGTTTTGTTCGCTTTTTATATTTGAGGTCGGACTTTTGTCCCAGCCTCTTGTCTTTAAACAAGCTATTATGCTTCACCTTTGTTTTTCTTAATGATTTCTTCTTGTACTGACTTAGGTACATCTTCGTAGTGGTCAAATACCATCATGAAGGTACCGCGTCCTTGTGATGCTGAACGAAGAACTGTTGCATAACCGAACATTTCAGCAAGCGGAACATAGGCACGAACGATTTGGCTGTTACCATGCGCTTCCATACCATCAACACGTCCACGACGAGCTGTTACGTGACCCATAACGTCACCAAGGTTTTCTTCAGGAACAGTGATTGTTACCAACATCATTGGCTCAAGGATAGCAGGCTGAGCAGTCTTAGCAGCTTCTTTCAATGCAAGTGAAGCCGCAACCTTGAAGGCTGTTTCAGATGAGTCGACATCGTGGTATGAACCATCGTAAAGTTTAGCTTTCACATCAACGATTGGATAGCCAGCAAGGACACCATTCGCCATTGACTCAATCAAACCTTTTTCAACCGCTGGGATGAATTCACGAGGAACCACACCACCGACGATAGCATTTTCAAACTCGAAGCCTTTTCCTTCTTCGTTTGGAGTAAATTCAATCCATACATCACCGAATTGACCTTTACCACCAGATTGACGTTTGAAGAATCCACGTGCTTGAGTAGAAGCGCGGAATGTTTCACGGTAAGATACTTGAGGAGCACCTACGTTTGCTTCAACCTTGAACTCACGACGCATACGGTCAACAAGGACATCCAAGTGAAGCTCACCCATACCAGAGATAACTGTTTCACCAGTTTCAACGTTTGTTTCAACGCGGAATGTTGGATCTTCTTCAGCCAATTTTTGAAGGGCGATACCCATCTTGTCTTGGTCAGCTTTAGATTTTGGCTCAACCATCAATTGGATAACTGGTTCTGGAACGTTGATTGACTCGAGGATGATTTTAGCTTTTTCATCTGTCAATGAGTCACCAGTTGTAGTATCTTTCAAACCAACAGCAGCAGCGATATCACCTGAGTAAACAGTGTCGATTTCTTGACGGCTGTTAGCGTGCATTTGAAGGATACGTCCAATACGTTCACGTTTACCTTTAGAAGTGTTCAATACGTAAGAACCTGATTGAAGCACACCTGAGTAGACACGGAAGAAAGTCAAACGACCTACGAATGGGTCAGTCATAATCTTGAAGGCAAGAGCTGCAAATGGCTCTTCATCAGATGCAGGACGAGTTTCTTCTTCTTCAGTATCTGGGTTGATACCTTTGATTGCTGGGATATCAAGTGGGCTTGGCAAGTAGTCGATAACTGCATCAAGCATCAACTGAACACCCTTGTTCTTGAAAGCAGAACCACACAATACTGGGAAGAATTCAACATTGATAGTCGCTTTACGGATACCAGCTTTCAATTCTTCGTTAGTGATTTCTTCACCTTCAAGGTATTTCATCATCAATTCTTCATCAGTTTCAGCAACTGCTTCCACCAATTTTTCACGGTATTCTTGAGCTTGCTCAAGGTATTCAGCTGGGATATCTTCTTCCAAAATATCTGTACCAAGGTCGTTAGTATAGATTTCAGCCTTCATCTTGATCAAGTCGATGATACCACGGAAGTCATCTTCAGCACCGATTGGCAATTGGATTGGATGAGCATTCGCTTGAAGACGATCGTGCAGTGTGCTTACTGAGTAAAGGAAGTCAGCACCGATTTTGTCCATTTTGTTAGCAAATACGATACGTGGAACTCCATACTCAGTTGCTTGACGCCAAACTGTTTCAGTTTGAGGCTCAACACCTGATTGTGAGTCAAGAACGGTAACTGCACCATCCAAGACACGAAGAGAACGTTGTACTTCGATTGTGAAGTCCACGTGTCCTGGTGTGTCAATGATGTTTACGCGGTGGTTGTTCCATTGAGCTGTTGTTGCAGCAGATGTGATAGTGATACCACGTTCTTGCTCTTGCTCCATCCAGTCCATTTGTGACGCACCTTCGTGAGTTTCACCGATTTTGTGGATTTTACCAGTGTAGTAAAGAATACGCTCAGTAGTTGTTGTTTTACCAGCATCGACGTGAGCCATGATACCGATATTACGAGTTTTTTCAAGTGAAAATTCGCGTGCCATGAGGTTGTTTTCTCCTATTAATTTATTTTACAATTTATTATAACATTATTTAGAAAAAACGGATAGGCAGGACCTACCCGTTCTTAATATTTATCTTGTTTTTGTTGGTTTCAACTTAGAAAATTGACAAGTTGAGTTAAAACTAAGAGCTAAATACTCTTTAGCTGATTTGAATTCGCACGGAACACTATGTGTTCTAATTGAACTCGGACTAAAAGCTCGGAAAATAGATAAGCTTTCCTAGAATCTCCAATTCTTCGTCAAGCCTCCTAATTTTCAATCGCTTTTTCAACGCCCTTAGTATCTTATTTAGTTGAGCTCAAGCTAAAAGTCTGGAGAAAAAGATGAATCTCATTGGTTGCAGTCGCAACCTGCTTCGATTCCCTATTTTCTCTTGGACTTTCTTAACGCTTTCGCATCCTATATTACCAACGGAAGTGTGCGAAGGCACGGTTAGCTTCTGCCATACGGTGAGTATCTTCGCGTTTCTTAACTGCTGCACCAGTGTTGTTAGCAGCATCCATGATTTCTTTTGCAAGACGATCTTGCATAGTGTGTTCACCACGACCACGTGAAATTGTTACCAACCAACGAAGGCCAAGTGTAGTACGACGTTCTGGACGAACTTCAACCGGTACTTGGTAGTTTGAACCACCGACACGACGAGCACGTACTTCAAGAACAGGCATGATGTTTTCCATCGCTGTTTCAAATACTTCAAGTGCATCATTTCCAGTAGCTTCTTTGATTTGCTCAAAAGCTCCGTAAACGATAGAAGCTGCTGTACCACGCTTACCATCAAGCATAACGCGGTTAATAAGACGAGTAACTAATTGTGAATTGTAAAGCGGATCTGGCAATACTTCGCGCTTAGGCGCACGGTTTTTACGACTCATTTATCTTTATCCCCTTTCCTTATGCTTTTGGACGCTTAGTACCGTATTTAGAACGGCCTTGCTTACGGTCAGTAACACCTGCTGTATCAAGTGCACCGCGGACGATATGGTAACGTACCCCTGGAAGGTCTTTTACACGTCCACCACGAAGAAGCACCACACTGTGCTCTTGCAGGTTGTGTCCGATACCTGGGATGTAAGCTGTAACTTCGATCAAGTTGCTCAAACGTACACGGGCAAATTTACGAAGGGCTGAGTTAGGCTTCTTAGGTGTCATAGTTCCAACACGAGTTGCAACACCACGTTTTTGTGGTGAAGATACGTTTGTTTGAACTTTTTTGTGGCTGTTGTAACCAACGTTCAAAGCTGGTGATTTAGATTTTTCTACTTTTGATTTACGCGGTTTGCGAACCAATTGGTTAATTGTAGGCATCTACATTCTCCTGTATTTTTTTAATTTTGGTGATGATACACTTGGTGACAGCTACCATCTGTGTGTACTTTTGCAACATTTGTCAGCACGTCTCTGTACACTTTTGAGAGACCAAAAGTAAAAAGTACCGTTTATCATTGTAACATAGAGGCATTGCTTAGTCAATACTTTTTGTTTATTTTTTACTCCCATTCAGCTTTTTAGTTTCTTAATAACTATATGTTCTTCCCCTTGATGCTTAATCATAAAAAACTCTCAAAAAGCTGCTTTTACAGCACTATTGAGAGTTTCTTAGTTTCTGAAATATGATTCAAACCATCAGAATATTTTATAGAGATCCTTTTATCACAAAACAATGCCAGTGCCTCAAGCATTTCTATAATCCTGTTATTCTCCGCTTGAAGGCTGAGGGGTTGAGCCAGCATCTGAAGAAGGATCCGGTGTGGCAGAAGATGGACTTGGAGTAGGTTCTGGATTTGAAGACGGAGCAGGACTTGGATTTTCTTGTGGCTGAGATGGCGTCTCAGTTGAGACGGCAGGAGATCGATAAACTGGCGCCGCCGGTGAAGCAGATTGCTGCTGTTCTGAAACAGGTTCAGAAGAATCCGTCGGTGCTTGGTTCGAAGACATCGCATCTCTCACCGCCTGAATTCTACTTTGCAGTTTCTCCTTAACCGCCTCATCTTTTACCTTGTCAACTGCTTCTTGAGCTTGAGAAAGATTCTCAGCAGTCTGCTCCTCTTCTAGCTTTTTAACAGCAGACTCTGCCTCTTGTACCGTACTGTCTGATGAAGCGTTACTGCTGGAGCCGGCTTTGCTAGAACTTGACCGTCTGCTGTAGCTAACTATTTTAGTAGATTGCCCGGTTTTCTGTGTTGGTTTGACAAATATAAAACCTGAAATTAAAACAACCACTAAAAACAATACTATTCCTAAACGCACAAAGATTGAACTCTGCTCCAATTTATCAAATAAACTTTTCATCTTACTTTCCTAATTTTTATCAAATATATTGCCAACTTCAACATCAATCGTATTCGATTTAACATCAATATTGGTTACCTTCAGAAGCGATTTATAATCCAGATGATCACGGGTGGTTTGGGCATTATCTGCAAAGACAGCCACACCCGCCAACTCTGAATCAAACTCAGACAAAAGGCTAACCATCCCATTAATCGTTCCGCCACCCTTGAGGAAGTCATCGACGATGAGGACCCGACTTCCGGCCTTAAGACTGCGTTTTGAGAGGAACATTTTTTCAATCCGATCCCCGCTAGAACCAGAAACGTAGTTGACACTGACCGTTGAACCCTCAGTGATTTTCAGGTCGCGCCGCACAATGACAAAGGGAACATTCAAGACATTAGCGACAGCATTGGCAAGTGGAACCCCCTTGGTCGCAACCGTCATGACAGCATCAATCTTTTGACCTTTAAAGGCTTTGGCAATGATGCGACCGATATTATTGAGGATAGACGGCGTACTGAGCAAATCTGACAAATAGATATAGCCACCAGGAAGAATCCGATTACTTTCAGATAATTGAGCACACAAATCTTGAACAATAATTCTTGCATCTTTCTCTGAGATTGAAGGGGTAAAGATAACACCTCCACCAGCTCCTGTAATGGTTTCAATTGTTCCAATTTCAATTTCCTCAAAGGCGCGCTTGATGATTACAATATCTTCTGAGATGGAGGACTTAGCAGACTCATATTTTTCTGCAAATGTGTTTAAACTTGTCAATTCATAAGGGTGGTTAATCAAATAATTGGAAATAACCACCATCCGCTCACTTCTTCTTAATTTCATTTTTTCACCAATTTGACTCAATAAAAATCCTCCACAAACTGATATGAGAAAGCCTAAAGGATCTCCAGGCATTTCCAGCATAAACCAACTACTCAGACTGTTGAAGATAATAAAGTTTGAAGAGATTTTCTAAGAGTATTTATTTTATTTTTTTCATTATATCATACTCTAGCAAAAAAACGAACATTATGCTAAATATAATGTCCATTTTTCGTATTTCACTTGTCAATTTTTGGTTTATAGAAGGAACGATTTTCCAGTGCGAATATTTTATTGGTCATTTCTCCTGGAGCAACGAGAGACAGAGCCGCGGTCATCATCATCATCTCAGCGTCCAGATTGTCAATCATGTGCAGGATTTCGGCCTCCATAATCTTTGGACGAACGGGACTGCCGTATTCAAGAAGACCGTGGTGACTAAGAAGAACGTGGCGCAAAACGATGACATCTTCTTTTGTATCATCGATTTTCAGCTCCGCCAAGGTTTTAGTCAGTTCCTCATCAATCAGTGCAATATGCCCAATCAGATTGCCTCGCACGGTGTATTCCGTGTTTTCTGGGCCGGTCAGCTCAATGACTTTGGCCAAGTCGTGCAGCATGATCCCTGCAAAAAGGAGGCTTTTATTGAGCTGAGGATAGATGTCGCCAATCGCATCCGCTAGTTTGACCATGGTAGCTGTGTGAAAGGCTAGACCTGACTCAAAAGCATGGTGATTGGTTTTCGCTGCTGGGTAGGAATAGAATTCCTTATCGTATTTGCTGTAAAGTGAACGGACCACGCGCTGCCAGACCTGATTTTCAATCCGAAAAATCATCTGAGCCAAGTATTCCCGCAATTCTTTTTGATCAACCGGTGGTTTTTCTTTGAAATCAGCAGGATTGTTGGGCTCACCAGCTTTTGGCAGGCGCAGGGTCAACTGATTAACCTGCGGGGTGTTATTGTAGACTTCGCGACGGCCTTGCATGTGAACGACTTTTCCCGCTGTAAATTCTGCTACATTATGGGGCTGAGCATCCCACAATTTTCCCTCAATCACTCCAGTGTCATCTTGGAAAGTGAAGGCGAGGTAATTTTTCCCAGCTCTGGTCTGTCGGACTTCGGCTGACTTAATCAGATAAAATCCTTCAAACAATTCATCCTTTTTCATTTGATTAATTTTCATAGTCTTCCCTTTCATCTGGAATATCTAGCAAGTGTAACTGAAGGTCTTGGTCAGACAATTCAATATGCCGCAGCGTTCTTTCAATGGCATTGGTTCGGCGAGTCAGTAGCTCGTCAATGCTGCCAGAAGCGTTCTTCAGGTGCTTCTGAGCCTTGGCTAGAATGCCCCCAAATTTATTAAATTCCAGCTTGACACTGCCCAGAACCTTGCTGATGTCATCTGCGCTACGCTGGATGTTCAGGGTTTTAAAGCCAACCGAGAGAGAGTTGAGCAGGGCTGACAAGGTAGATGGACCCGCCACAACAATCTGCTCATCTCGCCTCAGACCGTCGAAAAACTCTGGATTGCGAACCACTTCGGAATAGAGACCTTCCGTTGGCAAAAACATAATCCCAAAATTAGTCGTAGCTGGCGGAGCCAGATATTTACTGTTGATATCCTTGGCAAAGCGCTTGACGCTAGCCAACAGCGACTTACGGTAAAGTTCAATTTCTTCCTTATTGCCAGACTCGTAAGCCTCTTCCAAGCGGTAATAATCCGCCAGAGGAAACTTGGAGTCAATAGGCAGGTAGACATAGTCCTGATCCGTCTGTCCCGGCAATTTGATAGCATACTCCACACGCTCACTAGATCCTGCTACTGTGGCAAATTCCCGCTCATACTGGCTTGGTGTCATGATGTCTTCGATAATTTGTCCCAGCTGGAGTTCGCCCATAATGCCGCGGGTTTTGGTATTGGAAAGAACCTTATTGAGACTGCCCACATCCCGAGCCACCGTCTGCATCTCTCCCAAACCACGATTGACAGACTCTAGCTGCTTGGATACCGTCTCAAAGGAGGTCTGCAGGCGACTCTGCAAAGTCTTCTCCAATTTTTCCTCAACGGTCTGGCGCATCTGCTCCAGCCGCAAGTCATTGGACTCCTGAATCTGACGCATCCGCTCATCGGTTTTATCTCGATTTTTGCTGAAACTATCCGCCATTTCTGTTCGTAAATCCGTCAAATGTCGATGCAAATCTGTTCGAACTTCTGTTAGCCGATCTCCCAGAACAATTTCCAGATCTTTTTGCCGAAGAGCCTCCTGCTGTCTTTCCTGCTCAAAGCGGTAATCCAGCTGGTCGGACAGATGATCTTCCTGCTCTTCTAACAAGACTTTGATTGCCTGCTCCTGCTGCCCCTGTCTCTGCCAGAAGAAATAGAGAAAGACCAGATTGATGATAAGCAGGATGATGATGATATATTCCATATCAACTCCTATCTTTACTGTAAATAACAACCGTATAACCCCTGTCAAAGGATAAAAATACAGGTCTATCTATAAATTCGTTAGAAGCATAGACTTTTTTAAAGAAAAAATTCCTTTCATTTAAAGGATATTTAGCTCCTTCAATGGTCAGAGCCACATCCTCTGTCGGCATAAAGGCCAGATAGTCCATCCCTTCCACTGGCTTAATTTCATGACGACCAGAGGGCACATAGCGGATGCAATTCTGGGCATCCACTAAGGTCAGCCGCTCCATATAGGGGGCGATTTTATCGTTGCTGGGTAAGAAAATGTTGGCCAGAGCATGGTCTAGACGACCGCCAAAGGCACCGAAAATCGTCAGATAAGCATCTGGATACCGCTCAAGGCAAGCCAAAACAGCTAATTCCAAGTCCGTATCATCCTTTTCAGGCTGAGCCTGAATGACCTCCTTGGCCTTGCCTTTAATGCGCAGCAATTCTTCATCGGAGACAGAATCAAAATCTCCAATTGCTAAATCTAGGGGCAATCCCTGCTTTAGCAAATAAAAGGCACCACGATCAACCCCGATAAAAACATCAAAATCCTGACTGAACTCCGTCAAATCACCACCGGCAAAAAGGGCAATTCTAGGCATCTAGCGCATCTCTCAAGGTCTGTACTTGATGACTGACATCACCTTTGAAGACATAGCTACCTGCTACGAAAACATTGGCGCCAGCTTCTCTAGCCATCTGAATCGTCTTGTCATCAATCCCACCGTCAACCTCAATATCAAAGTTCAGCTCATTAACTTCCCGCAGAACGACCAGTTCACGAATCTTATCCATGGTTTCTGGCAGAAAAGCCTGACCGCCAAAGCCTGGATTCACTGTCATGACTAGGACCTGATCCACTAGATTCAAGACATTTTTAATCGCTTCGACTGGAGTTCCTGGATTGATAACAACACTAGGCTTGACACCTGCCGCACGAATCTTCTGCAAAGCCCCATGAATATGCGGTGTCGCTTCCACATGGATGCTGATAATATCCGCACCCGCCCGAGCAAATTCCTCAATATGGTGCTCAGGATTGGATACCATGAGATGGCAGTCAAAAACCATCTTGCTGTGGGGACGCATACTTGCTACGACCCCAGCACCAAAGCTAATATTGGGTACAAAATGGCCATCCATCACATCCAGATGGGCATACTCTGCCCCGCTAGCTTCTAGCTTTTTCAACTCAGTCTCAAAATTAGCATAATCCGCACTCAGAACAGAGGGAGCAATTTTAAATGTTTTCATGATGATTCCTTTCTTTTGTTTAAAGTTTTTTAGCTGTCTTTTTATAAGTTTCACGACGGTTCTCGATTTCACTGAGAAACTGCAGGTAGTTTTCGAAACGAAAAGAAGCAATTTGCTCGGCTTCTACGGCTGGTTTGACGGCACAAGCTGGCTCATGCGTATGGGTACAGGTTCGAAATTTGCAATCTCGACTCATCTCGGCAATCTCTGGAAAGGCAGCATTCAGGTCTTCGGACCTGTCCACCTCATAATCCAGCGAAGAAAAGCCTGGGGTGTCCGCAATCTTTCCTCCATTAAGATTGTAAAAGCTGACTGCCCGCGTGGTATGGCGGCCGCGCCCCAGACTTTCAGAGATTTCTCCTGTTTCCAGCTGCAAGTCTGGCGCTATTTTATTGAGCAGGGTGGACTTTCCAACACCGGTCTGACCCATGAAAACCGTGATTTTCCCCGCCAGTAGTGGCAGTAAATCCTCGACAGACTGAACCACCCGATAACCAACCTGTTGATAAGTCTGTGCATAAGCATCCAAGCTCCGCTCATCCTCCAGCAGATCCAGTTTACTAAGATAGATAATGGGATGAATAGCCTTATGCTCCAAAAGCACCAGAAAGCGATCCAAAAGATTGGCATTGAAGTCTGGCTCCTTAGCACTCATGATAATAACCGCCTGATCAATGTTGACAATGGATGGTCGAACGAGGCTGTTTTTTCGCTCTGCAATTTTTAAAATGTAGCCCTCAGAGTCCTTGTCCGCTGAAAACTCAACATGGTCGCCAACATAAGGAATCTGACCTTTTTTTCGGAAATTTCCCCGCGCTCTGGTCTGATAAACCTGCCCGTCTGACTCTACATAATAAAAGCCAGCCAAGGCTTTGATAATTATTCCTTGCAAGACTGCTCCTTTAAAGTTAATACAATTATTATATCAAAAAAAGACAGATATTTGGCTTTTACTATTGGCTTTTTGAAAAAATATGTTATAATAAAAAAACAAGCGGAGGTGGTGGAACGGCAGACACGCATGCTTCAGGCGCATGTGCCCGTACGGGTGTGAGGGTTCAAATCCCTTCCTCCGCATTGAACAGGAACTCTTGTCCAATTTGACAAGAGTTTTTCTTTTAGAAAATTTTGAAAGTCTCCTGAAATATCTTTCAGAAAAACCAGCCCTTTTCAGACAGGGCTGGTTTTCAATATCTTATAGACCTTGCGCCTTCAAGGCATCTGCCAGACGGGCAAAATCTGCTAAAGCCAAAGCCTCTCCTCGAACACTTGGAGATAACTCAGCTTGCTCTAAAGCGGCTGTTAACTTGGCTTTGGTTTCCTCTGACTTGCCAAAATAACTGGTCAGGTTGTTCCAGAGAGTTTTCCGACGGTGAACAAAACTAGCCTTGGAAACCTTGAAAAAGAATTTCTCGTCCTGGACCGCAACTGCCGGCTGGTCTCTGCGTACCATCTTGAGAATGGCCGAATCCACATTTGGAGCTGGCACAAAGACTGTCCGCGGCACGATAAAGGCAACCTTGGCAGTCATGTAATACTGCACGGCAATCGACAAACTGCCGTAAGCCTTGGTATTCGGCTGAGCAGAAATTCGATCCGCCACTTCCCTCTGCATCATAACAACAAACTCACTAAAAGGAATTCCACTCTCAATCAAATGCATAAGAATCGGCGTCGTAATGTAGTAGGGCAAGTTTGCCACCACCTTGATAGGCAGGTCAGGATTTTTAAACTCTGCTATGTACTGAGTCAGATCAACCTTGAGGATATCCTGATTGACCACGGTCACATTGTCAAAATTGCGCAGAGTATCCGCCAAAATTGGCACCAGCCGATCATCAATCTCAAAAGCCATGACCTCGGCTGCATTTTCCGCCAAAAATTCTGTCAAAGCCCCAATACCGGGCCCAATCTCGATGACATTGACCTTTTTGTCAATCTCAGCTGTGTCCACAATCTTCTGGAGGATGTTGGTATCCGTCAGGAAATTCTGACCGAAAGATTTTTTAAAGGTGAAACCGTGACGCTCCAGAATGGCACGGGTCACACTATAGTCTGCAATTCTCATTTTCTCTTCCTATTTTTCACTTAAATAAAATACTTTTTGAGCTTAAAATCTTGGACTTGTAAAATATTAACGAGCCTTTCTCCAAAACTAGTTCTTATATATGTCTTGTTTTTAGATCTTGCTCTTTCCATTGTATCCTCTGTGACAATAAAACGTCCGCCATCTACCGCCTGCCACATGGAATTATTAGTTGTTTCTTTCATTAATCCTAACGCGACAAGCCTTAGTACAGAATCTTCATTGGTATTATCATTATCATAAATAGTTAAATCTTTTTCAATTAGTGTACTAAAATCACTTACTAAGAATCTATCTATTACTTCAGAATATACTAAAAAATCTGTCCATTTTAAAATGCCATCTAAATAAGCGCGATATAGCCTCGCTAACATAACTGGTTTATCACATCCTATATATCTATCGACAATAATAACGATATATTCTAGTTCTTTTATTCTAAATTTTTCTTGACTGTCAAACTTTTTCTTATATTCATTCAGCTTATATTCAGTTACAATACCTTTATTAATTTCCTGAATAAATTCTATCATTTTCCTAACATGATATCTTTCCTTCACTGTTTTACCAATATGATAAAGCGAGACTGCCGTAGAAATAAATGGAATTTCTTTTATAACTCCCTCATTTAAGTTGGCATCTAATCCTGACTCTAAAATATCAATTACTAGTGGCTGTCCATCTTTTTTTAATGACTCTCTAAAAGAATACTGTAAATTATTTTCATTCATTTAATTTCTCCTAATAGATTTTATTCTAAGCAATTGTAATTTGATTTAGCAATTCTTCACCGCACATCTCTTAATTCTTATACCTCTCCATCACTTCTTCCACTTCCGCCAAGGTCACGCCAAACAATTCCAGCCGTTTGAGGAGTTGCTTGCCGTTAGAATAGCCGATGCGGAGCTCTTCGCCTAGATACTCTCGACGCTGACGGCTGTCACTTCCCATGAGTAGCCCCAGCCGCATGAGGTCATTCTTTGTCACATCAAAATCACTGCTTGACTCAAAATGGCTGGTTACCCCAGCGAGGGCTGTTTTTAAGTCTTCAAAACTCGCATGCTCAATGCCTAATGAGCGCCCTTTGGTCTTAGACTTGGGTGCTGCTTCGTCGCGCTTGAGAAAGGCATGTTGGACAGCGGGAATTTCTGTCATGATTAAACGGCGAATCCGCTCGCCATTGAAATCAGGGTCTGTAAAGACAATGACACCATGTAAGTCCTGCAAGCGACGAATCCGTTCAATATCCGCATCGCTGATAGCAGAACCTCTAGTTTCATAGGTCTCAAGATCAAAATATCGCTTTAGATTGGCTGTGTCATCACGCCCTTCCACAACGACCACTTGCGGGATTTTTATCTTTTCAGTCAAGCCTAAACACCTTCTTTGCATTTTCATAGGTCGCCTGCGCTACTTCTTCGACAGTCAGCCCTCGAAGCTCAGCAATTTTCTCTACAACATAGCGAGTGTAGGCTGTTTTGTTTTCTCGGCCGCGTTTGGGAACAGGTGCCAAGTAAGGTGCATCCGTCTCGACGAGGATTTTGTCTAAAGGCAGGTTCTGCGCAGCCTCCTGAATATCCGTCGCTTTTTTAAAGGTGACGACTCCAGAAAAGGAAATCATCATCCCTAGCTCGATAAAGCGCTCTGCCATTTCCAAAGAGCCAGAATAAGAATGCATGATACCGCCCCGAGGACCGACACCCTCACTCTTGATAATCTCATAGGTGTCTTCTAAAGCATCGCGCGTGTGAACGACAAAGGGTAGGTCTAACTCTTTCGACAACTGAATTTGTCGGCGAAAGACTCGCTCTTGCACTTCCTTGGGCGCAGTCATCCAGTGATAGTCCAAGCCAATCTCACCCAGAGCCACTACCTTGGGATGACCAAGCTTGTCCCGCAGATAGGCTTCCACCGCCTCATCATAAGTCCCCGCCTCGGTCGGATGCCAGCCAATCGTCGCATAAAGCTGCTCATAGCTGTCTGCTAGATCCAAGGCGCGCTCAATGGTCGGCCGGTCGAAACCGACAATATTTATTTTGCTGACGCCCATTTCTGCAGCCAGCTGGAGCTCCTCTACCTCTCGCCCAGCAAATTCTTCCACATTTAAATGCGTGTGTGTATCAAAAATGTTCAAACTATATTTCCTCCTCATTCCTAAAAGTTCCCTAAGCCTTGAAAATCAAGGATTTTATTTTCTAAACTTCCTCATGTTTCCTTTATTTTCTAGTAACTTGGGTTAGTATTTGGTTAGTTTTATGGTTAGCATTTACAGACGGATTTGATTAAGTTTTTCCTTCAATTCATCCTGTATATTTTCTGTTACGTGACTATAAATTCTCAAAGTAATAGACTCATCTCTATGGCCTACACGCTCCATAATCGCTTTGATAGGTACACCCAGCTCAGCCAATAAGCTGATGTGAGAATGCCTAAGCATGTGAATGTTATAAGCCCGTCCCTCACCTAAAACTATATCGCAAATATCTTTGATAAATTTATACAATAAAGGTTGTCTCATAATATTTCCTTGCTCTGTTACAAAGATAAAATCTTCATCAAGACAATTCCGTCGGAAGTAGTCAATAACTTCTAAACAACGTTCACTAAGAACTATCGTTCTAACAGAACCAACCGTCTTTGTTGTCTGTAAAACTCTCTCATCATACTTATGAGCAACATAGTCGATGGTATGGTCAATCTTCAGAAGATGGTTTTCAAAGTCCACATCCTGATAACGAACCCCAATAAACTCAGCAAAGCGAAGACCTGTTAGAAAGATAAACTCCATTGCCAAAGCATAGCGCTTATCTTTGTGGTGACTTTCACAGTAAGACAAGACTAAACTCAACTCTTCTTTACTGATAAAGTGTTCCTTGGCCTTCTTTAGCTTTTCATAATCGACTTTTTGCTTGGGAATCACTACACTTTTCACAGGAGACTCTGAGATATATCCAACCTTTTCAGCATAGCCGAAAATACCATTCAAATAAATCTTACGATTTTTCCGTGTTGAGTTTTGAATATCTAAACTCATGAGGTAGGCCTGGATTAATTGCGTAGTATAATCGGATAATCTCAAATCTCCCACTGCTTCCATGAAAAATCTCAAGCATTTCATCTCACTTTTAAAGCTAGACGGTTTAATTTCACCACTTCGAATAGTCTCCCATTCTGTCAAAAGCTGACCAAAAGACATCTCCTCGATTTTTTGCCTTTTCAATTCCTCTTTCGTAGGAGCAGTGAGAACCTTATCAATTTTCCTTGCTAAACGGCGTTTAGCCTCTGCTTGTGAAACTCGAGATTTTGATTTCAGAGTCACAGTGACCTGTTTCCACTTCTGTTCTCGCTCATCATAAAACTTCTCATAATAGCGATATTTGCCATTATCTAGCTCTTTATAAAACATTTTTTCTCCTTTTACTTATCTTATAAGCAAAGGAAAGCTATGTAGCATAGCTTAATTATAACACAACTACATAGCTTCCTCATACTTCTTCTGTTTATATTGCAAAAACTGCTTGTATCCCTCAATGCTTATATATACTCTCTTATGAGATGGTTTTAAAATATAGCGTTGAAATTGTTCTATCCGTCTCATTTCCGTTAAATCATTATTCAATGTCTTTAAGGGAACATCAAATAGCTCTGAAATATTCTTTTTAGTTTTATATAAATTTTCCATAACACTCTCTTGTTTGATATAATAGAGATGATAAAAGACAATTTCTTTTATCACTTACTTGGCTTGTCAGTTGCTCCGCTAAAAGTGTCTGACAGGCTTTTTTCTTGCTCTAATTCCCACTTATTATTTAGACTAACTTGGGCTAACAAAAATTCTACTAATTCACCTTTATTCATGAAATTATTTTTTTCAAAATCATAATTTAGAGCAACTATAGTCTCTCGATTGGGAATCTTTCTCTTAACACTGTTAGCCTTTCTAGGACTCGCTTGGAAAAATTGGATATTATCTTCTCCCTGATAATTTTGCAGGGTAATAAGCGAATCAAATCGCCGTATAAACTGAGATAAATCTTCTCGCTCATTGTCCTTACATTTATAGAAAAATTCTAATGGATGTTTGGTACTTGTAACAATGATAATCCTCGCTGAAGGTAAGATATTCTTGTACCGAGCAGAGCTAAAACTGATGTTATAATTATCAAGCAACTTTAGCCAATCACTAGCTGTTAAACTTTCTCCTCTAACATCATCAAGTAAAAGGATTTCTTCACCATTTAGGTCATCCATGATATTTGTTCCAGCAGTAGTAGCTAAATCCCATTTTTGACCATTTCTCAGTGCCAAACTCTGAATTTTTGACGCCAACTCTTTAGCAAATCTGGTCTTACCTAACCCTGACTTTCCAAGAATAAATAGAACTGTTTTTTTGAACTCACCATTCTCTATTGCTTTCTTCGTTCTATTCCCTTTTATCTCACCGAGCACAGCAAAGGCCTCGTTTATCCTGGTTTTAAATGTCGTGTAAATCATGTGATACTTTTCATCTAATAGGATTTCTGATTTCCCAATTTTTTCTTGAATAATATCTAAAATAAGGTTATCAATTTCATCTTCTGAAAGTTTAATATCTTTCTTTACTCTTCCTTTTTTCCAGCTACCGAATCTCTCCTTAAACACCTCCATATAGTTCTTCCCAGCAGCGCTAACGACCTCTTGAGGGGCATATTGAAATTTGTTGCTTTCTTTACTGTGGATTAAATAAGAGAGTAAATTGTCGTAACCATATCTCCCACGTTTAGCTTTTTCAATATATTGTGGTTCAATTCCAATTACATCTGCCAACTTAGAGATAGGCATTCCTTCTGAAAGTTTAAATAATAAGTGCCCGTGACTATCTATTGGTTTTGTATAAAACTGTTGTGTTTCAACATCATACAGTTCCTCTTCATCTTTATCATGAATAATTCCATATGCTTCAGACACCGTGGTTATCTCACTAATACGTTTGACCATCTCATTAAGGAGGGGTGCAATATCTCCCCCTTTAGCTTCTGTAATAAAGCTAACATCCCAATCCTTCCAATACTGCTTAGAAAAATATTGAACAACCATAAAGCACTGGATTTTGGATTCTTTTGTCATTAATTTAACTCCTTTTTCTAATTATTGCTTTAATTATTCAGGTTAGACTAGTTGACAAGCCCAGTCTAACCACGCGCGTTGAATAATTAAAATTAAAACCACAAGTATTGTTTTTGTTTTGAAAGATTAAAACTTCAAAAACTGAAAATCAATACAGTATCTTACAAAAACCATTTCAAATTTCCACTACTTCTACTCCAGATTGGTCGTGCTCTAATTTCTATAAAAAAACTCATCAGCTTACCTTTTCTCACTAACTTTTTGAATTATCATTACATATTTTGATGATAGCTATATCTCATATCTGTACCTTATCACAGCAGTCATAGATATTCTTACTCTGTCTACATTGTCTCACTGCATTCTGACGTGACATCTGCTCGCTTGTCTTCTCTGACTGCGTCTCACGAATGTCACTACTGTTCAAAGAACAGTTCATTTGCTCAACAATTTGACTTCGTAAAAATATCAAATCTGCTGTAGAAAGATAAAATACATTAACATCAAATAGACATCATTCAAAACATGAATTATTTCTACGTCAAAATCTCTAGCTTCAAAATGTTAAATCTGATTATATTTTTTATAAAAATGGTAGAGTTTGCTAACAAACCAATTTTGATTGAGCCAGTTTTCAAATTTTTCAATCTGATTTTTAGTATGCTCGAACTGTTCAAGTGTTTTTTCAGATTCTCTTTGAAGTTCGTCATAAGCTCTTTCAAATTCAATAACAGCATCTTGTACATCAAATAATTGATCATTTGAGCGCTCAAACTCCTTCTCTTTTTTATCAATCTCAATTTTTAACTCTTCAATTTCATCTAAGAGTTTATTTTTTTCGTTTGATAATGGTTTTAATAATTTAGACACTCGATTTTCAATGTTTGATACACGTACCGAACCTGTTTTCTCATCAGATTCAACCACCAAACCTAAATATATAGGCTCCTTATTGGCAGAATAATCATATCCGATAATAGAATATTTAACATCCTTTGTTAGTTTTATTCCGAATTTAGCTTTTCTTTGCTCATCAAATGTAAAACCGACAATCCTACCTCGAACCTCTTCCTCAAGAATATCATCAGCAAAAAATATTTGAGCCATTATTTACCTCCCTCTAAAACAATAAAATCTTCACATTTAAAATAGACATCGTCTTTGATTCTTACAGCAGATAGATGCTCAAACTTTATTGCTACAATATCTTCGGGCAAGCTTTCATATCTCTTTGAAGTCTTCACTTCGAATGGTGGCAGTCCATTCCCCAGCTGATAAAACCAATATTTGTACCCATCAATTTCCCATCTTTCTGTTTCCTTATTTTGTTTAAAGGATTCTTGAGGAAGAGACGGAAGCCAAAATACTGGCTTGTTCTTTTTAATCAACGTATTAGCAAATTCTTCGCTATGTTTATTTTGTTTCAATAATTTCGGTAGCTTCATTGCACTCTCCTTATTTATTTAGGCACAACTTTTTTTCAAAGTTATTCTGTGATATTCTATAATTATAGAAGTTGATATCTGAGCTCTTTATTGATATCTATCTTAATCATACTCGAAAATCATGACTTCTGCATTTGCGATTTTTTGCAAAAAAAGTCACTTTCAAATCTATAAGCAAGTTAGAAAAAATCAGTTATATCAACACTTTAAACGTTTTTAAAAAAAGAAGTTTTTATGATTACTAAAATTCAGAAGAAAATAATTAGTCTAGAATCACAAGAAATATATCTTCAATGCCAAACTTTTGAAGATTATCAGGATAAATCATCTAAATATTTTCAAAAAATTATACATAGTCGTTATTTTGATAGTTCTAACAATTTTCTTCAACTCTCTTTATCTGAATTAATAACAAGTACAAATAAAGACACTGCTTTAATAAATAATTTTCTAAAACAGTATTTGAGTTCAAATATTTCTCTAACTAGACTGTTAAAAGTTTACTATGCAATTTGGGAAATATACGTACTGCACAAAGAGACTATCGATAACAACTCTCAAATACGAACTACTTTCGACAATAATGTAATAAAGATTATTAAAATTTCACAAAAATATCTTAATAAAAACTCAATACATTTTGAAGATAAGAAAATTTTCGAGCACAAAAATGACATGCACTTATTCTCAGAAATACTACAATTAGAAATTATCAGAAATTGGTTCAAAACCGACTTACTATACTCTATGAAAGAAGTACAGCTACTTCTTAAAAATGGTTCTCTAGCTTCTACAAACCTAAAGAACTATTCCCCTTTAAACGAAATCAAAATTAACACTTTAAACAAACTAAAAAATAAGATACTATCTGAAAACTCTGACATGATAGAAGAGATGGTTAGGTTTCAACATGAACATTATATTTCTGGAAAATTTTTGAAAGAAATAATTGCTAGTAGTAGTAACATAAAAAGACAAGTAATAAAAGAAAACTATGGACAATCTAAAAAAACAGACATTGATTATTGGAAATCAAGAGAAAACAGACACAAGGATAGCTTAAAAAATTTACTCTACTCTCTGTCACCTCAAGAGAAAAAGGCATGGGATAAAGAAATATCTGAAAATATTAAAAAGATTTATAGACCTTTATATATAGGTCATATTTATCTAAACATATTTGCTAGCAAAACTTTCTCTGAACTGCAAAACTCTGATTTCGACTATAAATATCTGCAAGAGATAACTGCCATCTCCTTTGAAGATATTTCCAAAATAGAAAGTGATATTGAAGTTTATTTAAAAATTGTAACTCTCAACTTTAAAGCGTTCAACAAAATAAAACAGTCGTTAAATGTAAACTTCTTTAACGAATTGAAAATACATACAACAAACTTTCAAACACCTGAACTCAAAAAAATTTTATATAGGCATTTTAATGTTCCACTCGAAAGTAAGATAAAATATGGTACTGATTCGGAGAATAAAAGCATTGACATCCCAGAAATACAACGTTATTATCAAATAATGTCAAGAATGAAAAGAGACATCTTAAGCGAATTAGAAAAGTTAGAGTACGATTCTACTAAGATAATCTCTAATTTATTTACATTATCTGATAAAAAAATAAAGCACTATTCTGATACATTCATTATAATTTAAAAGAACACATCGCCCGATGTGTCCTTTGGTTTCTCTATAAGAGTGGAAAAGACTAAAAACTACGCTATTTCCACTCTTATAGAGAAAAATATGTTAGCTATTTAACTTTTTTCAACTTAATCGTTCCAAATGTATGTGTTATATCTTCCAACAAAATCGTATTAGCTGACACCTTAAACGTGGTCTCGTTCCCACTATTATCTTTAATAGTGCCTTTCTCTAAGTCAATTGTCACACGTTGACCATAGATACTTTTTCTACGACTACCATTTTCAGTTACAAAATGAATATCAATTGTCCCTTGATTTCTTTCTTTTATCTGTAAAACATATCGTAAAGTAAGTTCTTCTTCGTTATCCTCATATGAATCATCTGTATAGCCTTTTTTTTTCATACACATAAGCACCAATCAAATCCTCATAATTGACTTCTGATTTCATTTTAGAGGTCGAAGCACATGCACCTAGACTAAACAGTATCACCGCTATAAATAATAATTTTATAAAATTCTTTCTCTTATCCAACTCTTACTCCTTTATAATTTTATTACCAAAAATGGCGCTCCCATCTTTCAGCTCGTTCATTCTGCTTCCTGAGTTCTTCTGTATTCTTCTCCATTTCCTTCATAGTCTCTGCGTGCTGTCGTTCTCTACGTTCACTTGCATGTCGAGTTTCCTCAGCTGCTTTTCTCTGAGCTATTTCAATACGAATCGTTTGCTCTTCCCTCTCCAATAAATTTAATGCTTCTCCTAACGTTCGAGCTTGTCCATATTCAAACTTTTGTAAAATAAATCTTAGAAAAGCATCATCTTGAAAATATCTATCTGGGATATTAATAGAATTCCGTAAACTATGAAGTTGAGATTTATAGCGTTTTAATCTGTCTTCAGCATTTTGAAGCTTTAAATTAACTTGGTTCAGTTCCTCTTGCACCTTTTGCCTTTCAGCAGGTTTTTGTGCATTATCAAACATATTTTGAGGTATGACCACATCTTCATAATATTTTCGATTACGCTTAACCTGTGCGAAACTATAAACAATCCATAAAACAATTAGTATCAAAACAATAGGTATAGACCACATAGGTATTGGAATCAAAAGTTGCGATGGGTCTGCTATTATACTATCTAAAAATTCTATGGGCTTATAAATCATAGAATGTTCAAATTCAAAATTCTGCCTATCTAAGAGAGCTTCTACAATCAATATTACAAATGCAGAAACAAATAATACAATTGTCAAAATGATAGAAAAAATAAAAAAGACTATGTAGGATGTTAAAGAAAAAAGATTAAAAATTGTAAAGCCTCGTGTCCGTATTGCCCACTCAAAATCTTCAATATTAGTGCTAGCATTTTTTATTTTCTTTAAAGATTTTACTTTCTTTGGGATACCTCTTTTCAATGTATAAATTTCAGCTTCAGTTGAAGGTATCAGACGATTCTTTAAATTTAAATATTGCCTAATTGCGGATTCAATATCCATCTTTATACTCCTATTGTATTGTTTTTTATCTATTTTAACATAAAAATGTGTATTTTACTATACATTTATTGGTTTTTAGATAGCCGATTGTACTTAATATTCACTTAAAAGGATAGTAAAATAGTACAAAAGAGGAATTAGATGGATGGAAGCCAATCAACTGCAAAAATATATCTCAAATAGAATAAGAGAATGTCGCAAAGAAAAAAATCTAAGTCAAGAGCAGCTCTCTACCCAAGCAGGCCTAGGTATTAAAGCGATACAAAATATAGAGAATCTAAAATATGATTTCAAAATACAAACACTCGAAAAGGTACTCACAGCCTTAAATATGAGCGTTGAGGATTTTTTTGATTTTCCTTTTTCGGACAACTCTGTCCCCATAACTACATTAGTTGGCAATATATCCGACTTATCAGATACCAAAAAGTCTAAAATCATTTCTTCCTTCAACGAGATTGTTAAAAATATAGATTAAAAGAGGAACTCACTACGAATTCCTCTTTTTGTGTGCTACTTTTGCTTTCCTTTGGTTAGTTTCTTGGTTAATTTATACTTGTGCGAATTTTATTAGTTCTTAAAACAGACATTTCTAAACCTTAGTATGTGTATCAAAAATCTTCATGCTTTACTTCCTTGTATTTCCTGCCTTTCATTATACCAAAAATGACCTAAAAATGCAGAAGCCGCTCTATCCAAACCAGAAAAACGAGGAAATTGTTATTCGTCAACTATCCGTATCCAAATCTCCCATCGGAATAATGAGCCAGAAAGACAATAACAGCATTAATACAAGTGGAGGGAGAATGTAGGAAATCCCCGTACTACTAGCAAGGGCTATCAAGAGCATGGATAAAATACCTGGAACAGCCATGCTAAATAGGTTAATAGCTGACTGGATGGCTCCCATAGACTCTTCTGGTATCAGGCTGAAGACAGATTTCTGCAATCTAGGACTCAGCAGACCTACCGCAACGGCACAAGCAAAAGTCGCTATCAAGACAAGTAAAAAATCCTGCAAGAAAAAACCGCAAAGAATAAAGCCTTCAAACAATTGGCTAGCATACATAGCAAGCTTGGTTGACAGTTTTTTCAGTAAACTGCCACTCAAAATGTTCCCCAAAATCAATCCCGCAGAACTGAAAACAATCAGTAAGGCAAGAGACTGACCGACCTGCAGATTTCCAAAAGGTTTTTTGAGCAATAGCAGAGTCGCTACTGGCGTCAGGATATTTAGAATAACTTGGCCTAAAGATGAAATCAAGAGTAGCCTCACAACATCTTTCAATCCCAGCAAGACTTTCAGAGAAGCTAACAGGTGCTTCCAATAATTTGCTTTAGTTAACTCCTTATCATTGCTGAGGGTCGGCTCTAAGTCATGCAGATTCTTACTAATCTGTCTAAATCCCAAGTAGGCCAGCACAAAAGTCAAGGTATTTAGGCCAGCCAAAGCTCCGATGCTCATCCAAGTAATAAGAAAACCGCCAGCTAGATTGCCCAAGATATGAACCAGACTCATACTAGCCTGCCGAAAGCCCATAGCAGATGTCATATCTTGCTCAATCACCTTGATATAGACAGGTGTCAGCATGGCACCTGAAAAATAACTCAAACTATCCGACAGAAAATTTATCAAGCAAATTACAAGCAGAATCAAGAAAGAGAAGTCTTGCCCAAACAGCAAAAGCGTCACCAAACTGTATAGCAGGACCTTGCTGAACTGTATAAGCAGATATTTCTGGGTGCGGTTCTTTTGAAAATCGGCCACAACTCCAGTAAAAACTTGAATGAACTGGGGCAAGGTTTCAGAAACCGAAATGATGAAAATCGCAAGCGGAGCAAAGGAATAGGCAGAAACATAGTTCATCAAAGCTAAATAAAATACAATATCGCCAAAACCTGAAATCCATTGATTGATGAGCAACTGACGGAAATTTCTATTTTTTAGAAAGATGTTCATAAAGTGATTCCTTTATTTTTATTAGACCTTTGTTTAACAGAATAATAGCATTTCATTAAAGGTTTGTCAATTTGTAGTTAAATGATTGTTTTACAAAAAATAAAAACCTAGAATAAATCTAGGCTTTCTTCAGCTATTTCAAGTCCTGCTTGAACTTGTCTATAATTTTTTGAATCAATTTTTTATTGACTGTGTATTTCACAGAATCGTCATCCATCACAAGCTCCAGCAAGCCAGAGTTTAGCAACTTCTGCGTATGGAAAGAGATAGAAGCTCTTGTGAGTCCTAGCTTTTTCGCAATATCCTTATTCTTGGCATGTGGCTGAATCAGCTCAATCAAGACTTTATAGCGAGTTTCATCTCCAAGAGTTTTTAAGGTCAGAGCGAGCGTTTCATCATCAAGCTCCGATCCTGTCTGGGACACCTGGGAACTTCTCGTCGAAACGACCAAGAAATAAGAGCTAAAATCAGGAATTTTTTCAAAAAAGAAGTCTATAAATATGGGCGATAAGACAAAGACATGTGTTTCATTCCCAAGCAACTTAGCTTTCAGCGCTTCATCGTCAAACATGTCAGATAGGCTAAAGTCTTTTTCAAAAACCAAGACTTCCTGCTCAAACTGATCATAAATCGGCTGATAAAGTTTGAAGACTTCTTCCAGTAAGAAAGCTAGCCGATCCCGCAGCTGCTCTGGATGCTGAATAGCTTGATACCAATACCATTTATTCTCTGGAGACTTGTCACTAGCCTCTAGAAAAGCCAACAAATCTTCCTGACTTCTATTGGCAACTTTCCCAGCAGAAAGCTTGAGTTCTAGACAATAGAGGATTTTATCTGTGTCTAAAGCTCTCAAACACTTCAATAATTCCTCTAAATTGCTTGGATCTTCTCCTTTTTCCAGTAAGTAGAGATAAAGTAGCGGTGCCAGCCCTACCGTAGCTTCTTCAAATAAACCGACCGCAACCAGCTCGGTTTTCAGAGGAAGTAAAGCCTGATAAAGCTGATCATAATAAGGCTGTACATCAAGCAGTAGCTCCTTTTGATCCTGTCGCAAATCCTTCCACATATACTTATCTTCCCTTGAAACGATAGCAGGTACCATGAGAAATTCATATATTTTACTACGGTAATGAAGATTTTTTAGACCCATGGACTCTTTCCTTTCTTGTATTATTCTCTCGACCTCCGACCAGCAAAGCCAGACTATTCCTGCCTTTCATTATACCAAAAAAGTCAGACAAACGGACAAGAGCTTTTTTCTCTTCGTCTGCCCCAGCAGGTATTTATCATTCTTTCAGTGCTTGACAGGAACCGAATTTGTCGTTTTTTGATAATTTTTTATTAATTTTCGATAGATTGTTATTGATTATCGATATATTTTGTGATATAGTAAGTAAAAATAGAAATTATTATTTGGAGGAATCCATGTCAAAGACAAGACAAAAAACAACTGAAGATATGAGCATTGTGCTTACGAAAATCAGCCTCAACCTTTTATTTATTGCTTCCATTGTCCTGATAGCTGTTGGACCTTGGGTTGTCAAGCTAGTCATCGAATTTCCCTCTCCTTTCTTTCAAGGGGAAACTCGCTTTTGGATTTTACTTCTGCTCGGCTATGTTCTGGGCTGCCTGGCTCTGGCCTGCATTGTGCATCTCTATCGGCTCCTCAGCCGCATTGGCAAGAATCAGGTCTTCATTAAACAAAATGTTCAATATATGCGCTATCTGGGCTGGGAAGTCGGGATTGTCGCCCTCATTTCTTTCTTTATGGGCTTAACAGTTTATATGCCTATGCTCCTCGTAGCCGTTTCTTGCTGCATTTTAACCTTGATTATTCGGGTGATCCGCAACGCTTTTGGCAAGGCAATTGAGCTGCAAGAAGAAGTAGACTACACCATTTAGGAGGGACTATGATTCAGATAAATTTAGACCTTGTCATGGCGCAAAAACGGATTAGTGCCGGACGCTTAGCAGAATTGATTGACCTAACACCAGCCAACTTATCTATTCTAAAAAACAATCGAGCCAAGGCTGTCCGTTTTTCAACACTCAATGCTCTCTGCCGTGAATTAGACTGCCAGCCTGGCGATATTTTGGAGTATATCCCTGACGATGAGGAGGAGAAATAATTATGGAATATCCAGTGCAAGAACAGATGAATACCCAGCCTTATTTGCCCACAGATGAGGAAAGACAGACCATCTTCACAGGCTTAGAGGACAAACAACTACGATTTTTTAAAATCAGCTATCCGCTTCTTTATCTTTTCACCTACTTTTATTCTGCTGTCTTCATTAATAATCAAACCCTAGCCTTTTTTCCTGTCACCATTGGCTTCGTACTATTGAGTGAAGCTCTTATCAAAAAATTAGACTATCCATCCTTGCAGATAAAAAATCTTGACAGCGGGTTAGAGGCTCGAATCTTTCTTATCATGACACTAGCTCAGGCTCTAGCTTTAAGTATCTGGGGACTTCATCGCCAGCTAGAATTTTTCCAATTTCTAGCCATCCATATCTCATTCGCCTTTTATATCCTATCCCGCACAGGTTGGTTAAGCCAAGGGCGTTTGGGTATTCTGGTCTGGTTTGACACGATTCAAGCTTTCTGCATCCTACCCTTTAAAAATTTCATTGCTGCTATTCTGGTCTTTATACAAGGTAATCAGTCTGATACTTCCGACAGTTCTGATGGTCTGTTTTCAAAAAGACTCCAGCAGCTTGCTATTATAGCCAGCAGTTTCTTTGTCGCAGGAATCTTGGTCTACTTTGTCTGGTCCCAGCTGAGTCAAGTTTCAGACAGCTTTGCCTCATTCTTCAGCAATACCGCTGATTTTATCGAGAATCTACTTGACTCCCTCTTTTCAAGTATTGATAGCAGCGTGATTCTCTTCCAAGCCTGCCTAGCTGTCCCCGTCAGTCTTTACTTGTATGGCCTCATAGCTGGCAGTCTGTTAGATAAAAAAGATACTAAACTTAGCTACAAAAAATTTCAAGCAAGCATTCGCCCCTTGCGAGTCGCTCCTGCTTTCGCAGCCTACATTATCATCGGTAGCCTCTGCCTGACCTATGCACTCTTCTTCCTGACCGGTCTGAGTGAGCTTGGTCAGCTCCTAAGCGGCGGAACAGTGGTTCAAGCTATTTCTCCACAGAATGCTTCGACTGTCGCCGTAGCTGGCTTCTGGCAGTTGGTTCGGGTATCCATTCTCAACTTTGCAGTTCTAGGCGTCTTCTATCTGATTGCCCAAAAACCGCTCTGGGACCAGAAAGGAACGCGACTAGCAGCTACTATTCTCTTTATCTTTGCAGGCTTACTGGCCTTGCTAGCCGGCTGGAAATTATTTGGCATCTACATCTACCTCTACGGACCAACGCCACTGCGTCTGATTTCAGCTTGGTTCATCCTAGTGCTCTTAGTCTGGTGCCTACTGACTCTGATTCGTTTCTATAAACCTATCCAAGCTATTCGTATCGGTATCTTTTACGCCCTGATTAGCTTTACCTTGCTCTGCTATCTTTACCCAATGCTTTTACCAGTGGGAAAATAAGCAACTGTTCATAACTACAGACAAAAAACCAGAAAGAATATGATTTCCTTTCTGGTTTTATTTTGGTTGGAACGCTATACTCAAACGTCACCAAACACTTCATTCCTCAGCATCAATGTCTCTCTGCCCATCTGTGTCTTGCAGACTGAATTTCCTAAGAGACATAGAAAAACCAGCGGTCTCGAGTCTCCGCTGGTTTCTTGATAAATCGTTTGGATTATGCAGCCAAAACTTTGCGTCCTTTACGACGGCGAGCTGCCAATACGCGACGACCGTTTTTAGTTGACATACGGTTGCGGAAACCATGTTTACGCGCACGACGGATTTTACTTGGTTGATAAGTACGTTTCACGATGAATACCTCCTCTTAGATTCTTGTATTCGTTTAGCCGGCTAGTTGTGATCAGTTACTAAACATACCTTACTATTCTATCTGATTCTATTCCGTTTGTCAATAGCATTAGGATAAATGTTTGTTTTGAAAGCGCAATCATTTAAATCGAGTCACTTCATAGAAGGGAACCAAGCTAAGTATAGCCTGCTGGAGCTCGGACAAAACCTGCTGCTTGGTTGGAGCCTGAGACAGATTGACATCCCTCTTTAACCAAAACTTTAGGAACCGAGCTGGCGATTTTTCTCTGTTCCTTCGAAATGCTGACTCACACCCTCTATCTGGGCAAAATAATAGGTCGGCATCTTGATTAAAACAGTCAAAACTCGGTTTTGCTTGGCTAGACTCTGATCATTCTTTTGACACTTGATAAAACTGCCCTCCAAGGAAACGCCGAAATCTGCAGACTTCCCATACAGCCCCAGAACAAACATAGGCCCGGCCACATCACCATGATCCTTCAGATAGTTCCAAAAATGCGGCCGTAAAATCTGAGCCTGATTCACCAATTACTGGTCCTCTCCAGACTGAGCTTGGGATAGAGAACCTGAAATTCTCGAACCAAATCCGAAACTCCTGACGAGCCTCCTGCCCTCTGGCTTTCAAATCTAACATCATCTCTCGCAGGCCTCCTGCCTTGTCTGGCGAATTAAACTTTCTGCCTTGCTCAGCCAGAAAAACTTCAATAGCTGGGAAAAGTGACATATCATCCCCTTCTGGGTATTCTTCTCTTTATGAATTTGATGAATAGGAAGAAATCTCCTTCCAAGTCAGCGAAGTCAGATCTAAGGGAGTTTTTGAGCCTAAGCCAAAAATAGAGTTCGCACTGCGTTCATCAGCAGGCTTTACCCCAGCTACCTGAAATTCTCCCTCTTTTTCTATATCAAAGCCTGTATTATCACTCCTCAATTTATAAAGATAACCGTTAGCCTCAGAGTGCAATGAATGCCAGCATGCATAGAATACCGTCCCATCTGTATATATCATAGCACTCTCTCTGCTTCCACCTGCCAAAGCAACCCTCGATTGTGCCAAATAAGTCGAAACTCCTCGATTCAAGTAATAAATAGCTGCTAAATAATAATCACCATTCGTAGACAGATGCCCCGTCAACAATTCTGCTGTCCCATTACCATCAATATCATAAAATGTATACACCTGAGCATGCCCCTCAGACTGATCAGCCTTTAATTTGTCAAGGGTCGAAGCATATAAGAGTTCGTTTTGCTTAAACATATCAGTCATGCCTGAACGGGACTCTCTTGATGATTCTGCAGATGCTTCAGAAGCCTTAGATGATATTTCTTTACTTTCTGAAGTCTTTTCATCCTTCCCTGATGTCCTTATCTTTTCTGTAGTTGATGAAGAAAAATCCGACTGATTTTTCATATTTTCGTGGCCACAGCCAACGAGCATCAAGAAAGTAAGCGCCACAAGAATAGCTTGTTTTTTCATAAATCATTCTCCTGTCCTTTACAGACATAGTACAAAACCAGCCTTTCAGCTGGTTAAGATTTATTCTGAATCAATATCCACCACAACATAGCGGTTAGGCTCGTCACCTTCTGAATAGCTGGTCACACCATCAATTCTGGAGATAATTCGGTGGATAATTTTGCGCTCATTATTGGACATAGGATCTGTATGCTGACTGCGACGGTCTTCCAGAGCCCGCTGAGCCAACTTTTGCGCATAGCTTTGCAAAACTTCCGCCCGATGTTCCACATAGTCATTCACATTGATAGAAATGTAAAAGCTCTTGGAATATTGATTGTAAAGATAGTTTTGAGCCAAAAGCTGGAGGGCTTTCAAGACTTTCCCATGATAACCAATCACGCGCCCTGGTTCATTGGTATCAATCTGCATATTGATTGTCCGGCGATTGTAGTTACTAGAAAGGGTCGCCTCAACATCCATCTCATCGACAATCCTTTGAACATATTCTGTCACATTAGCTACGACTTCCTCAATATCATAATTTTCCTCAACCTGGATTCCCAAATCAAAGAAAGATGATTCTGCCGGCGCATCTGAGACAGGTGTCTCTTGACGAGGGACTGCTTTTTCAAACGAAACAACCTTATCTGTTTCTTTTTGACCAGCTGTCTCATTGATGGCTTGGCTGGTTTTTAAAAGATCAATCGTACCTGTTTCTTCTAAAATGGTGTTAGCCTGTTTATCATTTTTCAGGATTTGAGCTTTGACTTCATCTGAAACCAGCTCGCCCTCTTCTTCAACTTTTTTGATGGCCGCAACCACACGTCCCAAGTCAACCGTTGCTTCACTAACACTCTGTACTGGCTCATTTTGAGCATTGATTTCCTCAGGAACGCCTTTTACTGCCTTTTGGTTGGCCTTGACCACTGTCGTTTCCGCAATCGGCTCCACATCTACCTGTGCTGGCTTTTTGCCAAATAAACCGAGAAAACCTTTTTTTTCACGCGAAACAACTGTAATATGTGCTCTCATTCGGGGAATGTCCAGCGTTTTTAGTCCATTTTGAATTGCTTCTTCAACACTTTCTCCTGTAAATATAACCATCTGCAAGAGTCCTCCTTCTTACTTTTTCTTTTTCTGTGCTTTTTTCAGAGCACGTCTCTTCTTCATTTCCATCTGGCGTTCTGCCTTTTCCTTCGCTTTGCGTTCAGCAATAATCTTAAACGGATTGCTTAAAAGCAAGGTCTGAGCAACCTGATAAGCATTGGACACTGTCCAATAAAGGGCGACCCCGCTGGCTGCATAAACCGCAAAGAAGAAAATCAACACCGGCATGGCATACATCATAGCTGTCATCCCGCCATTTTTTTCTGGCAATGCCTTATTGGACAGCCAAGTACTGAAGAAAGTAAAGAGAGCAGCTAAGATCGGCAGGACAAAAGTCGGGTCCGTCGCTCCCAGATTGAGCCACAGGAAATGCCCCGTTTTCAAAAATTCAACCCGTGTAAGAGCCTGGAAAAGCGCCAACAGCACCGGCATTTGGATAAATAGCGGAATAAAAGAAGCATAGGGATTCACACCCATTTCTTTATAAAGCTTGTTCGTCTCCTCCGCTAAGGCTGCCCTACTTTCCATATCCTTGCTTGGATATTTCTCCTGAAGCTTCTTGATATGAGGCTGAACTTCCTGCATCTTCCTTGAAGACGTCGTCTGAAACTGGAAGACTGGCAGCAAGACTGTCCGAATAATCAAAGTGAAGAGAATAATACCGATTCCTGTGCTTCCATTAAAAGACAAGAAACGAATCGTTTCTGCAAAGAAATAAACTAATTTTTCCCAAAAATCGCTTGAATTGGCTGTTACTTCACTGGTCCCGCAGGCCGTGAGAATGAGCAACGAGGCCACTAAAAGAATTCCTATTTTACTGTTCTTTTTCACAAACAAATCCTTCCTGATAAATTTTTGCAATCTTCAAGACATGCAATAAATTTTGTTCTACTTGGTGGTAGTCCAGAGTTTCAACTCCCTTGCGGGCAATGACGACAAAATCAGCTTTAGCCAAGTCCCCCTGATACTTAATCAAAACATGCCGAATTTTTCTTTTGATGCTGTTGCGGACAACAGCATTCCCCAGCTTTTTACTGACGGAAATCCCCACTCGAAAGTGCTTCTGATCTTTTTCCAATTTATAAACGACAAACTTTCGATTGGCAAAATTCTGCCCGTCTTTAAAAATCGCATTGAAATCTTTTTTGCTCTTGACGCGATAGTTTTTTCTCAAAACTCAACTCCATCCACCAAAATTAACTCTATTATACCATATTTTCCCAAAATGCCAATAAGGGTCGGCTATTTCGAGAACACCGCTATTTCTCAGGAAATTTCTAAGCAGAAAAGCTATGAAATTTATAATATTCTGATCAAATTTAAGGGCAGACATAACAAAGATAGTACGATAGTCACAGGTTCAAAAAGCAGGAAACGAGCTTCCTCATTTCCTGTTTGTTTTATGATTTGAGTTCGTTTTTGGCTCTGGCCAATTCCTTACGAATCTGGGCAAAGCCAGTACCTCCCAGAGAATTGCGGCGCTGTACGGCCGTCTGAGACTGCAAGGTCTGGTAGATATCCTGCTCAATTAGAGGTGACACTTGCTGATAACGCTCCAAGGAGATATCCTGCAGATAATAACCCGCCTTGCTGCATTCCAACACTAATTTCCCGACAATTTCATGGGCTTCTCGGAAAGGTAGGCCTTTTTTGGCTAGATAGTCAGCTAGCTCAGTCGCATTGGAGAAGTCCTGCTGGGTTGAGGACAGCATGCGCTCTTTATTGATCGTCATGCTGGACAGCATGCCCGCCATGATATCCAGAGACTTCTGGATGGTATCTACTGTATCAAACATACCTTCCTTGTCTTCCTGCAGGTCCTTATTATAAGCTAAGGGCAGGGATTTCATGACTGTCAAAAGACTGATTAAGTGACCATAAACTCGGCCGCTCTTGCCCCGAATCAGCTCTGCCATATCCGGATTTTTCTTTTGCGGCATGATGGAAGAGCCTGTGCTAAAGGTGTCTGATAGACTGACAAATCCGTATTCATAGCTACACCAGTTAATCAGCTCCTCGCAGAGACGAGACAGATGCATGATAAGAATGCTGCTATTTGCCAGAAATTCTAAGATGAAGTCTCGGTCACTAACCGCATCTAGGGAATTATGGTAGATGTCTGCAAATCCCATGAGCTCAGCTGTTCGCTCCCGGTCAATCGGAAAAGTGGTCCCAGCCAGGGCCGCTGCTCCCAAAGGAGATAGATCAGCGTGTTTGAGGTTGAAAGTGAATCGCTCACTGTCCCGGCTAAACATCTGATAGTAGGCCAGAAGGTGATGGGCAAAGCTGATGGGCTGAGCATGCTGGAGGTGAGTATAACCCGGCATAACTGTCTCGACATGCTCTTCTGCCAAGTCCAGTATAACCTGCCGCAGATGAAGGAGTTTGTCCCCAATCTGCTGGAGCTGGTCCTTGAGATAGAGGTGCATATCCGTTGCCACCTGATCATTTCGTGAACGAGCCGTATGAAGCTTACCGGCAACTGGACCGATTTTCTCGGTCAGCAGGGCTTCCATGTTCATGTGAATGTCTTCATTGGTCACATCAAACTCAATCAAGCCAGCTTCATAATCAGCCAAGAGCTCTTCTAGACCTTTCTGGATGGCCTTAGCCTCCTCTGGAGCAATAACCCCCGTTTCACCCAGCATCTGAACGTGAGCCAAACTCCCTCGCAGATCGTAAGGAGCCAAGCGATAGTCGAAGCCGATGCTAGCGCCAAATTCTTCGACCCAGGCTTCTAAAGAGCCTTCAAAGCGACCGCCCCATAGTTTATGATTTGCCATAGCTGCCTCGCTTCCTATTCTTCAGCATGAGCCTGGACTTCCGCATGAACCTTAGACGGTAGACCCCAAAGTTTGATAAAGCCAACAGCTGCATCCTGATCAAAGGTATCTGCGCTGGTATAAGTGGCTAGATTTTCATCGTAGAGAGAATTGTCTGACTTACGGGCAACAACCGTGGCCGAACCCTTATAAAGCTTGATCTTGGCCGTTCCGTTGACCACTTGCTGGGTTGACTTGAGATAGGCAATTAAAGCTTCTGTCGCTGGATTAAACCAAAGACCATTATAAATCAGATTAGACAACTCGTTTTCGATGATGGGCTTGAAATGAGCCAGTTCCCGTACCAAAGTCAAATCTTCAATTTCCTTGTGGGCTGCAAGCAAAGTCACAGCGCCTGGACATTCGTAAACCTCACGCGATTTAATCCCAACCAAACGATTTTCCACATGGTCAATCCGACCAACTCCGTGCTTCCCAGCCAAATCATTGAGCTCCAAAATCAAATCAGCCAACTTCATGGTCTGACCATTCAAAGCAATCGGCATACCAGCCTTGAAGTCGATTTCCACAAACTCTGGCTTGTCTGGTGCATCTTCTGGTGCTACCGTCAGATCATAGGCATCTTCTGGTGGCGTATTCCAAGGATTTTCTAGAACACCACATTCATTAGCCCGACCCCAGAGATTTTGATCGACTGAGTAAGGACTGTCCAGATCCGCCGGAATCGGTACACCATTTGCCTTAGCATAATTAATTTCTTCTTCCCGAGACCATTTCCACTCCCGAACCGGAGCAATGACCTTGAGATTGGGATCCAAGGACGCTATGGCGACTTCAAAACGGACCTGATCGTTTCCTTTTCCAGTACAGCCGTGGGCAATGGTGGTCGCTCCACTTTTGTGGGCAATTTCTACCAATTTCTTGGAAATCAATGGTCGACTCAGAGCAGAAACCAGCGGATATTTTTGCTCGTAGAAGGTGTGCCCCTGCAAGGCTACTAAGACATAGTCTTCTGCAAATTCATCCTTGACATCAATGACATGGGATTCAATGGCTCCGACTTTCAAAGCCTTGTCGTGGATGAAATCTAGGTCATTTCCTTCTCCTACGTCCATACAGACCGCAATAACATCGTAATCTTTACTCAGCCAAGTAATAGCAACTGAAGTATCCAAACCACCCGAATAGGCTAAAATGACTTTTTCCTTTACCATGTGACTACCTCTTCCTTCTACTTAGTTTTTATTTTTATACATTCTACTGTATGAAAATACTTATGTCAAGAGGAAATTTAATATTTATCCAAATATAATCAAAATTTAAATTTTTATTCAAAATTACTATATTATATACTGAACTTAGAAATAGAAAAAAAAGAGTCTGTTAAGACTCCTTATTTCACACGATAAAAAACGTCTGGATGCTCAGAGATACTTTGGGCAATGATGAAGCGATCTTGGCTGGTATCAGTCGGATCCGTTCCATCGGCCGTCTTATCTGCAGGTAAGCTCTTTCCCGCAGGAATAATGAGAAAAGCAGCACCTGTAAGATTATTCCAGCGAATCCCTACTAGGTAAAGGCCATTTTCATCAAGTTTAGCGTAATCTGTCTCTAGCTTTGCGACATCTGATACGATACCTCGTTCATCAAATGTATAACTAACACCATTGGCATCCTGCCAGGTACCAATCATGCTAGAAAAATCCCCAGAAGCTATAGCCTGCATATCCAAACTGGAAGTGACCGCAGGCTCTTGGGTGCTGGAAACCGAACCTTCCTGACTTCCCACCTCCCTAGAGTTGTCTGTCGAGCCTGCACTTTTTTCAGACTTTTTGGAAGAAGCTGAGCTAGTCGAGCTAACTTTGGAACTGCTAGAAGGCGAAGTCGGCTCTTCTTTCTTTTGACCGCAGGCTACCAGCACGAGTGAGGCTGTCAGTGCTCCGGCCAAGATAATCATCCATTTTTTCATTTTTGCCTCCTTACCATATTTTGGTATACTTTTAATCTAATTGTGACATAAAAGTGAAAGTTTTGAAAGCAAAAACCAGCTCGAAAGCTGGTTAATCTTATTGAATTTTTTTCAACATATTGTCGATATGCTGGATAGATTTTTCACGACCTAGCAGGTAAATCGTGTCCGGTAGCTCTGGTCCGTGCATTTCACCTGAAACAGCAATCCGAATCGGCATAAAGAGGTTTTTACCCTTGATTCCTGTTTCTTTTTGGACTGCTTTGATTTGTGGGAAGATGTTTTCTGACTTGAAGTCCTCATCAGACATGGCCTCTAATTTTTCCTTGAAAGCTGTCAGCACAGTCGGTACCGTTTCACCGGCCATCACTTCTTTCTCAGCTTCCGTCAACTCTGGGAAATCTGAGAAGAAAAGGTCTGTCAATGGAACGATTTCATCCACTGACTTCATTTGTGGTTTGTAGAGCTCTACCAATTTCTCAGCCTTGTCAGTCAAGCGTCCTGCTTCTTCCAAGAACAGTTTTGCCATGGCAAAGATTGTCTCAAAATCTGCATTCTTGATGTACTCATTGCTCATCCAGTCCATCTTTTTCTGGTCGAAGGCTGCTGGAGACTTGCTGAGGCGATTTTCATCAAAGAGCTCAATCAATTCTTGACGAGAGAAGATTTCATGCTCGCCACCAGGATTCCAACCGAGAAGAGCGATGAAGTTAAAGACTGCTTCTGGCAAGTAACCTTTTTTACGATAATCTTCGATAAACTGCAAGGTATTGGTATCGCGTTTTGACAACTTTTTACCCGTTTCAGAGTTGATAATCAGGGTCATGTGACCAAACTCTGGTGCTTCCCAGCCTAGAGCTTCATAGACCATGAGTTGCTTAGGTGTATTGGCAATGTGGTCATCCCCACGGATAACGTGGGAAATTTTCATATCATGGTCATCGATCACAACGGCAAAATTGTAAGTTGGATAGCCGTCTTTCTTTTGGATAACCCAGTCGCCACCGATATTGCCACCTTCAAACTCAATTTCACCCTTGACCATGTCAGTCCACTTGTAGATACCAGCTTCATTGACAGCCAAACGAACCGTTGGAATGATGCCTGCTGCTTCGCGTTCTGCGATGTAGGCTGCCTTCTCTTCCTCTGACATGCCTAGAAACTCATTGATATAACGCGGTGTTTCACCAGCTGCTTCCTGACGTTCGCGTTCAGCCGCTAATTCTTCTTCTGTAACGTAAGATTTGTAGGCCTTGCCTTCGGCTAGCAATTGGTCAATGTATTTCTGATACAATTCCAAACGTTCTGATTGGCGATAGTTTTCATGTGTTTCAGGGCTTTCATCCCAATCCATGCCCAACCAACGAAGGTTTTCAAGCTGTGAACGTTCACCATCTTCGACATGGCGCTTGCGGTCTGTATCTTCAATACGGATGATAAAGGTTCCACCGTGGTGACGAGCATAGAGGTAGTTAAAGAGCGCGGTCCGCGCATTTCCGATGTGTAAAAGTCCCGTCGGACTTGGTGCATAACGCACTCGAATATCTTTTGTCAATTTTCGATCTCCTATTTGGGAATAGCAGGAAGGTCTTGCCCCTGCTTTCGTATTCAAACGTTATTATTATATCACATTCTCGACCCAGAATCCGCTGAATCGCATGATTTTTTAAGACAGTCTTTCTTCGAGGACAAAGTCAATCGGCAGCCAAGCTAAAACCTGCTCTATCTGCTTTTCCCAGTAATACCACTCATGCTTACCTGGACTGTGGCTGTAAGTAATATCCAAGCCCAAGTCTTGCAGATTTTTCACAGCCTCCTGATTTGCCTTGTAGAGAAAATCCTCTTCACCGCACCATGCCCAAAGCTTCGTCTTTTTATCAGATTGCTTGGCTATACTTTCCAGCGAATGGGGGCTGCTGGTCCAGTCTTTAAAGTCTCCAAAAACTCCTCGCCAGTAGGCTGGTGTTGCCATGTCAACATCATCTGGATGACTATCAAGAAAACTCAAAGCCCCTGAAAGACTTGCCGCGTATGAAAAACGGTTAGACTTGAGAGCCAGCTTAAAGGCTCCGTATCCGCCCATGGAAAGACCAGCAATAAAATTCTTCTCCCTCTTATCTGACATATTTGGGAAAAAGCGCTTGAGCACCCGAGGCAGCTCCTCAGCGATGGCCTCGTAATAGTTAAAGCCGTACTGAGTATCGGTGTACCAGCCGTTGCTGGTATTAGGCATAACAACAATCAGGTTAGTCGAGCGAACCAGACGTTCGATATTTGAGCGCTTGAGCCAGCTATTGTGATTACCGTTCATACCATGAAGCAGGTACAAAACAGGAATATCCTTATCATCTGGCTTGTCCACGCGCGACGCATCTGGATAGAGAACATTGACTCCCCACTCCATCTCCAAGGCTTCTGAATAATATTCTATCTGCATCACTGCCATCTTTTTTCTCCTCTTGTAAAAACTTCTGTTCTTGACTAGGCATCACAGCCAGCCACACTCTGAAAGCAAAGCCTGTTCTGCGACCGCCAAAAGATAAGAAAAAGCCGATATTCGACTTTCTCTCTGCAAAATACTGGGAAAGTTGCTCCCTCGAGTGACTCTAGCGAACTTCCATGACAACCGGAAGAATAGCCGGCCGGCGCTTGGTTTGCTCAAAGAGGAACTTAGCTAGATTATCACGGACAGCTCCCTTGAGTTCGCCCCAGTCAAAGCTTTCCTGAGCCAGGTACTCTTCCACTGTCTTATTGATCAGGTCAGTACTCTCCCGCAGGATGTCACGACTCTTCTTGACATAGACAAATCCGCGAGTATGAACCTTGGCTTTGGAAATGATTTTCTTCTCCTTGCGATTGACTGTAAGTGCCACGATGAAGATGCCGTCTTCAGACAGAACCTTGCGGTCACGCAGGACGATATTGCCCACATCGCCGATGGCATTTCCATCAATCATGACATCACCCGCTGGCACTGCTCCAGCTGGTACAAAGTCACCCTTTTCGTATGCCATAATGCTACCACGTTTAGGAATCAAGATGTTTTCTGGTAAAATCCCGACTTCCATGGCCGCCTTAGCATGGGCGTCCAGTCCGCGGTACTCTCCCTGAATCGGGAAGAGGTACTTGGGTTGCAGCAAATTGATCATGAGCTGCAAGTCACGCGCATTGGCATGACCAGATACACGCAAGTTTTGGGTAATTAACTTGACCACTCCGCCAGCTTGGTAAATCATGTTTTCCACACGTGCTACGACTGCTTCCTTGGCAATAGATGGCGTTGTAACAATATAAACCAAATCCCCGTCTTTGATTTCTACATAACGGTGACGGCCAATGGACATCTTGCGCAGCCCATTGATGGGCTCACCCATCCGACCTGTCTCCAAGATAATCAGCTCATGGTCTTCAAACTTGGACATTTCTTTGGGCTTGATCAACAAACGCTCGTCAACCAGGGACAGTTTTTTGAGCCGAATAGCTGTGCGGACGATATTTTCAATATCAAAACCAGTCAAAACAACCCGCCGGCCTGTTTCTGCCGCTGCTTTAAAAACTTGCTGGATACGAGATAGATTGCTGGCAACCGCAGCCACGATAACCCGACCGCCCCAGTCAGCAATAGTATCTTCAATCTCTCTTCCAACCTCGCTTTCGCTAGCAACCTGAATCTTACTGTCAGCATTGGCCGAATCGCTCAGTAAAGCCAGAACTCCCTCGCGGCCAATCTCAGCCAGACGGCCAAAATCTGTCGCATAGGACTCACTAGCAGATTGGTCAAATTTGAAGTCTCCAGTGTAGACGATGTTTCCTTCCGCTGTCTTAATCACAATCCCCAGACTCTCTGGGATAGAGTGGGTCGTCCGGAAGAAAGAGACCACAACCTTACCAAACTCAATCTCTGTATTTTCATCAATGACATGAAAATCATTGAATTTTTTGACGACATCATTATTTTTGACAAAAAGCTTTGCTAGTTCAATCGTCAGCTCTGAGCCGAAAACAGGCACTTTAGCATCTGCCAAAAGATAAGGCAGGGCTCCAATAGCATCCGCATGACCATGGGTCAAAAAGACACCTGCGATACGATCCTTGTTTTCAAACAGATAATCCATGTTGGGAATGACAAGATCCACTCCCAGCTGCTCATTTTCTGGGTATTTGAGCCCAGCATCCAATACAAAAATGGAATCCTCCACTTCGGCAACGTAGAGATTTTTCCCATTCTCACGCACACCGCCTAAAGCAATCAGTTTAATATTGCTCTTACTCATCTTTACTCCTATCAATTTTTATTCTGTCAGCATTCAGCTGAACAAATGATTTTTTATTACTAACGGTCCTTGGAAAACCAAGTCGAATTACAGTTTTGCAAACACAGTTCGCACATCTTACTCATTATAGCATTTTCCCGACCTTTTTTCAAAACAAAGAAAGGATAAGTCACTCATGTGCGTGCCCCTCTTTATTTAGTCACTTACAACACCACCCCAATAGATAGTTTCAAAACTTGACAGTAAATCTCTTTTTCAGTATAATGAAAGTGAACAACGTTCATATTGAGGTGACAAAATGAATACAGTTGTAACATCAAAAGAGAAAATATTAAAAACGAGCCGGGAGCTGATTCAAGAGCAGGGCTGGTCTGCGGTCAGCATTCGCTCGGTCGCAGCTGCCTGCGAGGTGTCGATAGGCTCTATCTACAATTATTTTGATTCTAAGACAGACTTAATCAGTTCTACGGTGGAAAGCGTCTGGTGCGAGATTTTTCACCGTCCCGAGGATGCTGCTGTGTTTCAGGATATTCAGGCCTGTGTGACATGGATTTACGAACGAATGGCCTACGGCTGTAAACAGTATCCTGGCTTTTTCACTCTGCATTCGCTCGGTTTCATGCGAGAAGACAAAGCTGACGGCAAGCAGCGGATGCAGCAGACTTGGCAGCATATTTTAGCTGGCTTGTGCTCTGCCTTGAAACAAGATGTCAACATTCGGGCAGATGCTTTCACGGAAGATTTTACCGCCGAAAAATTTGCAGATGTCTTGTTTTCCCTAATGATTTCGGCTCTACTGCGGCAAGACTATGACCCCTCAGCCGTGCTGGAGATTATCCGCCGAACGCTTTATTAAAATTCCTACTGAATTGTGGGAAATTTTTATCCAGTAAATTGAACGTTGTTCAGAAAGGAGCTATTTCATGAAGGTAAAACGAAATACCTTGCTACTTATCGCCTGTCTTGTATGGACCACAGCAGGTTTTAACATCCTTCGCATTGGACTTTTAGCCTATCCTGCCTATCAAGGAATAGTAAATTATCTGCTGACCGCACTGGTTTTCGCTGTGTTTCAAATCTTTATTTTCGGCAAACTGGTCAAAAAGCACACAAGCAGGATTCGTGCTTATCAAGAAGAACGCCACTTTTTTCTCAAATTCTTTGACGGAAAATCCTTTGCTATCATGGCAATGATGATGACCGTCGGTATCTGGTTACGGTCAAGCGGTTTTGCACCAGAGCGGTTTATCGCGTTTTTCTATACTGGTCTAGGAGCTTCTCTTTTACTGGCAGGGCTCTTGTTTGGCTTTAACTTTGGCAAAGAAATGTTTGCAGCTGACAAAGAAAGATAGTGAATAATTTAAGAAAAGAGGCGATTAATTGATGCAAGCAATCGTAGAAACACTTTTTGATGCTGTCTATCTGGTAGCCGTCATGACCATTGGCATCCTGATGATTCGTAAAAGCAAGGGAAATTCTCAATTCCGTTTATTCGGATGGATGGCGGTGGTACTGGGAGCAGGTGATTCTTTCCATCTGATTCCCCGTGCGCTGGCACTATGCACCACTGGACTTGGACAGTTTACCGTTCCTCTAGGTCTTGGAAAATGGATTACCTCCGTCACCATGACCGTCTTCTATGTGCTACTTTACTATGTCTGGCGGCAGCGGTATCAGGTCAAGGAACAAAATGGTCTGACTGCTGTCGTGTACGCTTTAGCTGGTGTACGGATTCTGCTTTGCATGATGCCACAGAATCAATGGTTAAGTTCCGACTCCCCTCTTTCTTGGGGCATCTATCGCAACATTCCCTTTACGCTAATGGGTTTATTAATCATTGTGTTCTTCTATCAGAGTGCAAAGGAACACAGGGATCAAGCCTTCCGCTGGATGTGGCTGACTATTGTGCTCAGCTTTGCTTTTTATATCCCGGTAGTGCTATGGGCAGATACTCTTCCTCTGGTCGGGATGCTGATGATTCCTAAGACCTGTGCCTATATTTGGACAGTGTTCATCGGATATTTTGCAATGAAAAAAGAATGTGAGTAAAGAAAAAATGAACTTGAAACGATACATGAACGCCTCTGTGCTCTATGCCATCCTTGCTATGGTGGGAGGGGTGTTTTACCGCGAATTCACTAAATTCAATAGTTTTACTGCCAAAACCTCTCTCGGAGTCGTGCATACACACTACTTCCTGCTGGGCATGGTCGTCTTCCTTTTGTTACTCCTGCTAGAAAAGAACTTTGCCTTTACTGGAGCAAAGACGAAGCGCCTGTTGCTGACTTATCATATCGGTCTGAACCTAACTGCTGTGATGCTTGTGGTGCGGGGTGTGACACAGGTCTTAGGTATGGCACTCTCCTCTAGTATGAGCGCGGCAATCTCTGGCATCGCTGGGATTGGACATATCCTGCTTGGAATCAGCTTAGTGCTCTTGTTGCTGCAAGTCAAGCGAAGTGTGTCAGATATGCGCTAGATTTTCCTAATATTATTCCTGATTGCTGGATATTCTCAGCGAAGCGGAAGACCGAGAATAATCGTCACTTTATTCCAGAAGAAAAATTGTAAAATATAGTGCAACAAAAAACTCACAGAACTTCAAATAGTGTAAACTGTAAGTAACCACACCGACAGATACATAAGGAGATTCTATGAGCTACTATCATCTTACCATAAAGGAACGACTTAAGATAGAGACCTATGTGGAATTAGGGCTAAATTTGTCTCAAATTGCAACTAAGCTTGGTGTCCATCGCTCGACTATCAGTAGAGAGTTGAAACCTTGTCCAAAACAGTATTCAGCTGAAAGAGCTCAAAAATCTTATGAAGACTTAGCGAAATAAAAGGACGAAAAATAGCTTGCACACCAGAACTCCAAAAAGAAATAGAGCCTACTCTAAAAGACTCTTGGTCGCCAGAACAGATACAAGGTCGCTTTAAACTTGAGAATAGACACATAGTGGCCTTTAAAACCATTTACAATTGGATCTATAGCGGTGTGATTCAGGTTGAATTAGCAACCTTAAGACGAAAAGGAAAAAGCAGGCAAGTTCCAGAAACTAGGGGAAAGTTCACGATCGGAACTCCCATTTCTAAACGTCCCAAAGAGGTTACAAAGCGTGAAGTCGTTGGCCATTGGGAGCTAGATACGGTGGTTTCCCCAAGAGGAGACAGTAAAGGATGCCTAGCAACCTTTCTGGAGAGAAAGACTCGGTTTTATCTGGCTTTCAAAATGCCAGACAGAACAGCTAAATCCATGTTGTCTGCTATTGAACAATTTACAAAGCTCTTTCCGAAAGAGTTTCTAAAGACCTTCACTTCAGATAGAGGAAAAGAGTTTGCTTGTTTCCCTTTCGTTGAACAAATGGGGATTCCGTTTTATTTTGCGGATGCCTATTCCTCTTGGCAAAGATGAAGTAATGAGAATGCCAATGGGCTTCTTCGTGAGTATTTTCCTAAGAAAACCGATTTAGCAACCATTACTGAAAAAGCGCTAAGCGAGACCTTACTGGCTATGAATCATCGTCCCAGAAAATGCTTGGGTTACAAAACAGCTTTTGAAGCACTTAGAGATGAGGTTTAAAAATGTTGCACTTTTTATTGCAATTTATCTTGAGTAAAAAATGATGAGTCTAGTCTTACTAGAAACTAGACTCATCACTTTTCTTTCTTTTCTTCACTTCCAAATACCAGCCCAACAACCAGAGTAAGACTAGAAAATAATTCTCTACCCAACCTAAGAGATTAGCGCCATTAGCCACTTGCAGGTAACCCAATAAGTGATTGGTCCCAAAGCCTAGACCACCCAAGATAAGGGCTGTCAAAGTCAACCGTAGGTAAAACCAGTCGTAGCGGATGAGATTCCCAATTAAGAGAGGTAGCAAGGCTAGATTCCAGAAGCCGATTTCCCTTTGCCAATAGGGAGAAAGGCCATAAGCGGATTCCTTCCCTAATAACTGGGGCTGGAAAATCTGAATGATAGCTGCTCCCAGCATAGCAAGAATAAGCAGGATAAAGGCTAGTCGTAAAAATTTATTCACGTCGTTCTCCTTTTTATTAAATTTTTTAATATTATACTACTTCAAATATTCTTTAACAATATTAAGAACAGCTGGTCTTTTCTCGTTTAGAGAGTTTTGCGTTTCTTAGCGGCTTTGGAAAAAGCAATATCCTGAATCTGATCATAGCGCAGGAATTGCTGAATAAGCTCCCTGTCGCTTACCTCAGGATCCAAATCAATGACATAGTCTAGCTTGATGGTCTTCTTTGCAGCTGACTGGATAGAGGTCAACTCAACCGACTTGCAGGCCGTTTCAAAGAGAGCTTCAAAAAGCACTTCATAGTCGAAATCAGCCGGAATCTGAATCTGAACATAGCGTCTGGTCTGACTCACAGAGCTAAAACTCATCTTTTCAAAGAGCAACCAAACCAAGGAAATAAAGAGAGTAAAGACAATCCCAAGAGTTACAAAGCCCATACCTGTCGTAATCCCAATCGCTGTCGCCATAAAGATAGCCAAGAGCTCCTTGGAGCCTCCTGCTGCCGATCGGAAGCGAATCAAACTGAAGGTCCCCGCTACGGCGACACTGGTACCCAGATTGCCATTGACCAAAAAGATGATCATAGAAATAATCGTCGGCAAAAGGGAAAGAGTGATGACAAACTCTTTGGTATAGATGGTCTGGTGCTTATAAACCTTGGCCAAAACGATTCCCAAAACTAAGCTGATTGCCAGAGAAAAAAGTAGAGCTAAGAGATTAATCTTTACCTCGGTCGAGGAATAAATACTGTTAAATAGCTGATCAAGCATAGGCTATCCCTCCTTAGGACTTGAGCGTTTGAGCCATTCTTTCCTTCATTTTCAGATAGGCTCTGCCATATTTTGAGAAGGACTGATCCTCAATACCATACTTAGTTAAGATATCCGCCAACCACTGAGGATATTGACCGGAAATTTTGATTTCCATAATCACCTGACCCTCTTCCAACAAAGGTAAGCCATAGCGACCTGATGTTAAATCTACATCATAATCTCGATAACGGATATTGGAATCGACCGTCACACGAACTTTTTTGTCTTCTAACCCCTTCATCGAATAGCGCTCATAGCTAATCACCATTTTTGGCTTCAAGTCCACATAACGCTCCTGCAGCTCTTCCACTTCTGCCTTAACACGCTCGTCAGAAATAGTCTGATCTGCTAGACCATTCTCAATATAATTGACAACAGACGTTAGATTTGAAACTAGACGGTATTTAAAACCTACTTCATCACATTTTTTCTTGATTTCCAAGAATACCTGACTATCATCTGTTGGTTCTTCCACATAAGTCCGCATCCGCAACTTTTCACGCCCGCCCTTTTTGGCAATCGAATCCTGAATCATCTGGAAATCATCGTTGTCAAAATATACATTGGAAATTGTCGAAGTCGCATAATCGTCTGGAATCAGGTAAGGCTGCATCTCAGCCTCCAGCAGAGCCAGCATTGCTCGGTCTAAAATATACTTGGTTTCGATACGTTGGAAGTTGGTTTGGATTTGCTTTTGTTTCATTTAAATTCTCCTTTTGTTCTACAAATGTAGTTTTTCTTTTTAAAAGAAAGAGAGCTTCCGCTCTACATCTCACAAGCATCTGGCTAAGCTATATCTGTCTTCTCCTTTCCTAACAGTATTTTCAAAAGACTTTCTACAAGTGTAGTTTATAGTTATATTCTACACTTGTCGTTCTTGAAAGTCAAGAGCAAAATGAGTGATTTTTCTAAAAAAATGAACGAGTCTCCTCTAATAATTAAAGAAAAGCAAATTTAGGTTAGAAAACGGACTGAAAGATTGTTGGTGCGAGCAGCTGAAGTTCGTTAAGGAGATCTAACATCAACTTTTCAAAGAACCTGAAAAAATAAAAAAATCTACCAGACCAAGCTTTTAAGAAACTTAGACCAGCAGAATTCTTTTATCTAATCATCGTCATCATCGTCATCGTCCTGATCATCATCAGTATCTGGATCATCCTGAGAAACCGTATTCTGGGCAGAGGGCTGTACTGTTGTCGCGCCGGCACCAGTGCCCGTACTATAAGAACTGGCTGTTCCCGTCTGTCCTGTGACTGGAGTTTCATTGTTGGCTGGATTGGCTCCAGTAGCCGATGAGGAAGGACTGACTTCTTTCTCGACTGTCACTGTCTTTTCGATAGTGGTGTGCTGCTTGGACTGGAGAAGCTTCCCATCCTTAGCATTGATAATAATCTCATGAACTGTCTGTTCGTGAGAAAAACGAATTTTATAAGTATCTTTTTCACGCACAACCTGCAGGTCTTTAACATCCTTTTCAGCAAGAGACAGTTCTTTTAGGGCCGCAGTTAGAGCTTGACTCTGGCTGAGCCCCTGAGACTGCTTCTGACTGGTCACAGGCTTGCTCTTTTGCACTTGGACATCTGGACTTTCAAAGGCAAAGACCGAGCTAGACAGCAGCAAAAGGAAAGGAGCTGCCACTATAAAGGCAGTGGATAAAAACTTTTTAGGCAGGCGACTATCCATAATGCCAATAATCCGCCGCTTAAGATTAAACTTGTCGGAGTAAAAGCAAGTCGTCAGGGCAATAGGGCTCTTTTTGCTGCGGTCGATCATGGTCAGAATCGTTTCGCCATAAAAAGTACGATACTCCGTATCTCGACTGCTTAGAACATCATAGTCACAGTACATTTCTCCTACTTCTTGCATCTCTCGACAGGCAAAGCGAACAACTGGGTTAAACCAATGCAAGCTCCTAGCAAGAATCCCTAAGAGATTGACCAAAATATCTCGGTGCTTGTAGTGAGTCAGCTCATGCTTGAAAATCAACTGTAGCTCTTCCTCTGTATAGTCCAGCTCTGGCAAGACGATCAAAATATCTCTGAAACCAAGCAACATCGGACTTTGAGTCATAGGATAGTGAAGCAGACGAATCTTGCTGTTCATCCCCATTTCCTGCTGAACAATCGGCAACTGAGCAAGCGTTCCCTCGTCCCGAACCTCTGTCCCCCAACGCTGCAACATCTTTCTGAAGCGAATATAGGAATAAACATACCTACCTAAGCTAAAGGCAAAGCCGACCAGCCAGACAACAAAGAGAATTTCAAACCACGGCAGCCTTAGAAAAGCCTCCCACAGATTTGACTGGGCAGCTTTTTCAGCTACTTGCGAACTTCCTTGTGCTCCATCTGTCCCAACAGCAGTGACTGCCGTCTGAACAGTCGGTCCAGCATTCAGCCGAATCAAGCCTGAGCCCAATTGGGGACGAAATGGGACAAGAAAACTCAGCAGGACCAGAAACCAGATAAAATATTTGACCTTGACCGAAATCTTGGTCTTTAAAGCCGCAAAAAGAAGACTTAGCAAAAGAACCAAAATTGATGTCGAAAGACTGGTCAGCAGGAAGGACAAAAGGAGCTGTTTCATGGCTATTACCTCATCTTACTCTTTCTGATTCAGGAGATTACGCAACTCATCTAGTTCATTTTCTGAAAATGAATTAGACGAAAAAAGTGTTTTGACAAAACCACCCATGGAATGACCGCTGTAGCGCTTCAGGAAGTCTGACGTTTCCACTTCTAGGTATTCCTCCTCCGAAATCAAGGCTGTGTACTGCCTTTCACGCCCCTTGCGGACGCTTTCTAAAAATCCCTTTTCCGTCAAGCGTGCTAAGACCGTCAACAAAGTTTGAGGTTTCCAATGGTTGTCTTCTCCCAGTTTTTCCATGATTTGGGCTGAAGTCGTTGGGTTTGGCAAATGCCAAATAATCTTTAAGATAGCAAATTCACCATCTGGCAAACGTTTCATTGAACTTTTCATTGTTTTTATATACTTTCTAAAGGCTATTTCTAACTTTATTCTACACATGTCTAACAAAAAAGTCAATCATTATGTAAAAAAAGAGCGGGAAATCTCAGCCAAGAGGTCACCCTTGCCACCTCTCCACGGACTAGCAGCCACCGTATAGTCTGTATAGCGACTCGGATAAAGAACAAAGCCATCATGATGCTTGACCACGACAATGACTCATTTAAAACCTGTTTCTTTCATAACCCTAATCCACTGGTCTGTATTCAGTTTAGTCGGATTGAAACGCTTGGGATCTTCTTGACCATTCCTCCACTCCTGCTCATAAAAAGCATTGATGTCAAAATGGATAAAAATCGCCAATTCATCTCGATGAGATGATAAGCCAGTTGAGCTGCCGAAGGCAAGGGACCAAAATCCGAAAGCTCTTCCAATTTCTTCACTATTCCTCCTTTTGGATTAGCCGGTGTGTCCAGAACGAGCGCCCATCTTCCCCATCCCAACTAGAATCCTCATCGCTTTGAATATCAAAAAGGAGAGAACCAATCCAGTCTTCTCCAGATGCTAGCTGACATCGACCCACTACAGTTGACAAAGAGTCAAGAAAATGACCTCTAGCTTTACTCGGCTAGAGGTCTGACTTACCTTGCTGATATTTGAGAACATTCAGTTCATCTCATTCGGAACTGAACAACAACTTGATTGTTGATTATTTAATTTATTAAATTTTTAATTCCTTTAACCGCTAATGATTTTCTTTTATCTTAGCATCAAAAACATTTATAATAAAGCAACTATTGATTAATATCTCGAAGTCTGAAAACCATCTAAAAGCTTCTACTTTCTATCCCACCGTCATAATCAGATAAGCTAAGCAGGCCTATCTAATGATTTAACCAATAGTCCAGTAAAGCAACTACTTATATGTTACAAACAACTATATTTATCAGCAAAGCAAATCGAATGCGAAATTAATTTTTTCCTTTCCCTATCTTTACTTATATTATACTCCTCTTCACAGAAAAATGCAAGCGTTTACAATCAAAAAATATAAATTTTTTAAATAATTTTTGCAACTAAAAAGAGCTGAAAATATCAGCTCACAATCTTATTCAAATAAGCTATAGTAATCCGCTATGGTCATCTTGGCTTTTTCTTCCTGCTTGAGGTCTTGGATGATCTGGCCTTCCTTCATGACAATCAGGCGATTGCCATATTTGAGAGCATCCTCCATGTGGTGGGTAATCATGAGGGCCGTCAGCTGGTCTCTGCGAACAAAGTCGTCAGTTAGCTCCATAAGGGCCACACTGGTCTTGGGATCCAGCGCTGCCGTATGCTCGTCTAAAAGAAGCAGTTCTGGGCGCTTGATCGTCGCCATGAGTAGACTCAAAGCCTGTCTCTGACCACCAGAGAGAAACTCAATCGGTGTATCCAGATGTTTTTCCAGACCATTGCCAATTTTATCGATGGTCTCCTGAAATTCCTGCCGGTGGCTATTCAGCCGACGAGGGACTAGACCGCGGGATTCGCCACGAAACTTGGCAATCAGCAGGTTTTCCGCCACTGTCATCCGAGGGGCCGTTCCCATCTTGGGATCTTGAAAAACACGCGACAGATATTTGGCTCTCCTTTCAGGTGAAAAGTTGGTCACATTCTCACCCAGGATATAAATACTGCCACTGCTCAGAGGGAGGGTACCGGCAATGACATTAAAAAGAGTCGATTTACCTGCCCCATTGCCACCCAAAATCGTGATAAAATCATGCTCATGAATCTCCAGCGACACATCGTTTAGGATGACCTTTTCTTCATCAAAGCCGTTATTGACCCGCTTGCTGGCATTTTTTAATTCTACAATCGCTGTCATTTGCTTAACTTAGCTCCTTTAAAGAATTTATTTTTCAAGGTCGGAATCATGAGGCAAACTGCCAAGATAACCGCACTGTAGAGGCGGAGATAGCTCGTATTGAAACCAAGAGCGATGACACCCCAAATCAGAAACTGATAGGCAATGGCACCAACTACAATGGTAATCAGACGTTCAGCCAAGGTCAGGCTCTTAAAGAGAACTTCCCCGATAATCAGACTCGCCAAGCCGACAACGATAACCCCAATCCCGCGAGACACATCTGAATAGCCTTCCTGCTGGGCAATCAGAGCACCAGACAAGGCAATGACGCCATTAGACAAGATCATGCCCATCAATTCCATGCGTCCAGTATTGATACCGAAACTACGTGCCATATCAGGATTGTCTCCAGTCGCGATATAGGCCTGCCCTAGCTTGGTATCTAGGAAAAAGAGCAGGGCTGCAATGACTAGACTGACAAAAATCAAGCCTGTCAGGAGATTGTTTATTTCTCCAGAGAAGGGCAAAAAGTCCTGAATCTGCCGAGTTCCCAGCAGACCTAGGTTAGCCCGCCCCATAATCATAAGCATAATGGAATGGCAAGAAGTCATGACCAAAATCCCTGATAGCAGGGTTGGAATCTTGCCCTTGGTATAGAGAAGCCCTGTCGCCAAACCTGCTAGACAGCCTGCCAGTACCGCAGCTGCCGTTGCCAAGAAAGGGTTCATCCCTTTGGTAATCAAGGTGACGGCTACCGCTCCACCTAGAGGAAAGGAACCTTCAGTCGTCATATCTGGAAAATTCAAAATCCGGAAGGTCATGAAAATCCCCAGACCCAAAATGGCCCAGACCAGCCCTTGTGAAATAATGGAAAGAATCATCTTATTGTCCTAACTAAATTAAAATCGTATTCCTATTTTAACACAAAAAAGCAGCCAATTTCAATGTTGATGCGCAAACAAAGAAATTGGCTCCTTGACTATTCACTTAACCACTGTCATCCGTCCTGTGTCCACATCGTAAACTGCCCCTGAGATTTCTACATCGTCGGGAATCAGTGGTGACTGCCGCAGCAATTTCATATCTTTACGTACACTTTCCTCCACATCTGTAAATGGAAGAAAATCCTGACCGCTAACATCAACGCCCAGCTCTTGATTGAGAAAAGCAGTAAACTCTTCATTTTTGAAAGTCTGTGCTCCACAATCCGTATGGTGCAGGACTACGATTTCCCGCGTGCCCAACTGCTGCTGCGAAATAACCAGCGAGCGAATCATATCCTCCGTCACTCGACCGCCAGCATTGCGCAAGATATGGGCGTCTCCTAGTGCCAGTCCCAGAGCCTGAGCCACATGGAGCCTAGAGTCCATGCAGGTCACGATTGCCACCTTGGTCTTGGGCTTGATAGGCAGATGTGCTGTTCCATGCAGATCAACATAAGCTTGATTGGCCTTCATAAAATTTTCAAAATAAGACATTTTTCCCCCTCGTAGATACTTTGATAATCAAATAATTTTCTCTTATCTTACCATCTTTTCGGTCATTTGTCAGCTGTTAGCTTTTTTATAAAAAAGCTAGGACAGATAAATTCAGCACCTGTCCTAGTTTGTCTTTTTATGAGCTTTTTGGAATATACTTGCTGAGTGAGCCTGCAAAGGTTTGAAGATTAAGGCTTTGAACATAGATTTCTCCAGTACCTCGGAAGGTATTGACTACGCCTTCTCCCGTTCCGATAGACTGCCAGAAACCATTTTCCAGATGGATATTATAATCCAAAGACTGGCTCCAAGCTACTACATGGGCATTGTCAATGGTCACTTCTTGGTTATTCAGTTCAATTTTCTTAATAGAGCCAAAAGCATTGGCCAAAAGTGTGCCTTGCCCTTGGGTCGTCATAACAAAGAGACCGCCCTGACCGCCAAAGAGAGCCTTGCCAACAGACTGGCGCTCCATCGTATAGTAAGCCGTACCATCAAGAGCCAGAAAAGCTCCGTCATTGAGCCGATACTGCTTCTCTCCCAGATAAAGAGGAATGACCTGACCAGGAGCATCCGGCGCCAGAGCCAAAAAGCCATTATCCGACTGAGCGACCGCCTGCGTGATGAAGGTGCTTTCGCCAGACACCATCGAACGCCCAACTGCTTTGACAAAGCGTCCCAAACCAGAACCGCTAGCATTGAGCTGGGTGTTCAAGGTTACATTAGGCGTGTGGTAGACCATACTGCCACGCTGAATAAATACTGTCTCACCTTGATTTAGGTGTAGGTCAACGAGTGGGAATTGCATATTGCTATCCATGGAAAATCTCATGATCTTACCTCCGTGTTTTTATATGATTAGATTATAACATTGGAAAAATATTTTTGCAAACAAAAACTAGTCTGACAATAAAATTTAGCCAAAAACCTTTTTCAGAACTTCCCCAATCGTCGTCACACCGATGACTTGGATATTGTCTGGAACTTTGAGACCGTTCAGAGAGTTTTTAGGAGCGTAGACTTTGGTGAAGCCCAGCTTTGCTGCTTCGTTGATGCGCTGCTCGATGCGATTAACCCGACGGATTTCACCAGTCAGGCCAATTTCACCGATAAAACACTCTTGAGGATTGGTCGGCAGATCCTTGTAGCTGGAAGCAATGGCGACCGCTACCGCCAAATCAATGGCTGGTTCATCTAGCTTGACGCCGCCAGCAGACTTGAGGTAGGCATCTTGATTTTGCAGGAGGAGTCCTGCCCTCTTTTCCAGAACTGCCATGATGAGGCTGGCTCGGTTAAAGTCCAGTCCAGTCGTGGTCCGCTTGGCATTGCCGAACATGGTCGGTGTCACCAAAGCCTGCACCTCTGCTAAAATCGGCCGCGTCCCTTCCATAGTTACAACGATGGAAGAGCCTGTCGCGCCGTCCAGTCGTTCTTCCAGAAAGACTTGGCTTGGATTGAGCACCTCGACTAGCCCGCCAGACTGCATCTCAAAAATGCCGATTTCATTGGTCGAACCAAAGCGATTTTTAACTGCCCGTAAAATACGGAACGTGTGTTGGCGTTCGCCCTCAAAATAAAGCACGGTATCCACCATGTGCTCTAGCGTGCGGGGACCTGCTAAGGTTCCTTCCTTAGTCATGTGACCAACGATAAAGGTCGCGATATTATTGGTCTTGGCCAGCTGCATGAGCTCAGCTGTCACCTCTCGAACCTGAGAGACAGAGCCTTGAACACTGGAAATCTCCGGCGACATAACTGTTTGAATAGAGTCGATAATCAGAAAATCAGGCTTGATTTTTTCAATCTCGGTGCGGATGTTTTGCATATTGGTCTCGGCGTAGAGATAAAATTCACTGTCAATATCACCGAGCCGTTCCGCCCGCAGCTTAATCTGCTCAGCTGATTCCTCCCCGCTGACATAAAGGACTGTGCCCTGATGAGAAAGCTGGGTGGATACCTGCAGAAGCAGGGTGGACTTCCCGATACCAGGATCCCCGCCAATCAGAACCAGACTGCCTGGCACTACACCACCACCCAGCACACGATTGAACTCGTCCATTTCTGTCTTGGTCCGGTTGACATCAATCGAAGTGACCTCAGCCAGCTTCATAGGACGGGTCTTTTCGCCCGTCAAGGAAACGCGGCCATGCTTGACCTCAGCGGTCTCTACTTCCTCAACAAAAGAAGACCAAGAGCCACAGTTAGGACAGCGGCCTAGATACTTGGGCGAATGGTATTCACAATTTTGACAGACAAAGGTTGTTTTTTTCTTAGCTATGGTAGACCTCCTTTATATTTCTAATTCACATTCAACAAACTGGCAAAAATCAATCTGCTTATCAGGTACAAACTGACGGATCAGCATGCGATGGGCTACAACGACTACTGTCTGGTAGTCTCGATACCTTGCCATACAGTCTACAAAACGAGCCTTCATCTCCTCAACCGTCTCATACTGAAAAGGGCTATTGGGAAGTAGCTCCCCATTGCTTTCTAAAAACAGGCTTCGAGCTTTTTCAAAGTTCTCTCTTCCCGTTTCATAAACCTGCCATTCGTGTAGCAAAGACTCTACTCTCAGAGGAAGTCCAGTAGCACAAGCCATATATGATGCTGTTTCTAAAGCCCGCGTCACTGCAGAAGACACCAGCAAGTCAGCTGAACGCAGCAAAGGATTAGCAGCAGCCTCTGTCGCCATCCGACGACCAGCAGCCGACAAGGGAGCCAAATCTAATCCAAAACCAGTATAACCAGCCTCTTCCAAGAGTGAATAATCTGGTTCTCCATGGCGCACAAAAATCACTTTCATCTCAATGCCCAGTAGAGCCAAATCCGCCAGTCCGCACACCGTCGGCTACATCCCCATCTGCAATCAAAAATGGTGCAAAGACAGCTTGAACCACACGTTCGCCAACTTCGAGAATCACTTCCTGATCTGTGATGTTTTTCATCTGAGCAAAGATATGCCCTTCATTTCCAGGATTGCCGTAGTAGTCACCATCAATAACCCCAACGGAGTTAATCAAAACCAGACCTTTTTTACGAGGATTGGACGAGCGGTCATAGAGGTAAAGCACCTCGCCCGGCTGCATATAGGCCTTGACACCCGTCGGAACCAGCTTAATCTCCCCCGGCGCAATGATGATGCGCTCTGCCACTTTTAAATCATATCCTGCTGCGTGAGCCGTCTCTCTCTTGGGCAACAACTCTCCATTTGTAAAGCTGGAAACCAGCTCGAACCCGCGAATTTTCATACAGTTCTCTTTTCTATTTTTACTGTCCCTATTATACTAAATTCGCAAAAAACAAGCAAAAAAACCGCCGATTGGCGGTTCTCCCTAGTATAGATCTCTGATGATCTCTCCATTATCCAGATAGGTAAACTGCTCCGTCAAATCTGATGTGAAAATTTGATACATTTCTTTGAAGCTCAAGGCCAGCGAATAGCGGCCAAGGTCTTCGCGGTTAATCCAGAACACCTCGCCTTCGTCGGATGAAACCAGTTCTCCCTCAAAACGATTGGTCTTGTAAAGAAAAACGATATAGCGCTCAGCTTTTTCAGTGTAAAACTGCTTGACACCACACAAGCAAGGCTCATAGATGGTCAGACCTGTTTCCTCCTTGATTTCCCGTATCACTGACTTGACAAAGGATTCACGATGTTCAACATGGCCGCCTGGAAAGCAAAGGCCGGTCCAATCATCATTTACTTTATTTTGCACTAAAATGCGGTCTCCATCGTAAACCATACACATATTTGTTAAAATAACTCGCTCCGCTCTTGACATCTCTGCTCCTCCATCTAGCAACCGATTCGCTCGGCCTACTTGTGACTCATTATAACATAAAAGACATCAAATTGCTGAAAATCCAGATTTCTCAGCCTTTCCAGCAAAAAAACCGCCGATTGGGCGGTTCTTATAGGGAGATTATTATGAAAAAGAAAAGTTTTAGGATTTCATCAAATAAAGTTAGGAGGTCTTCATTTGATGGTTATATTATATAAAGCTTATCTTAAAATTAGCTAAAAATAATTTAAGAATTTATAATTCTTGCAAAAGATATTGAAATAGTTCTAAATTGCCCTTTTCTTCGTTGATCAAAAACTCTGGATGCCACTGAAGGCCGATGATACGACTGCCATCCACAGCCTCAATCGCTTCGATGGTATTATCTCTGGGGTCAAAGGCAGTTGCTCGGAAATTGGACGCCAAGTCCTTGATGCTTTGGCGATGGACAGAATTAATCTGGCTGGCTTGACCAAATAAACGCTCCACGACGCTGCCCTTCTCTGTGCGAATGGAATGCGAAGTACCAAATGGCTGCCCCTGCCAATGATTGTCAATCTGCTGATTGAGTGTGCCACCAAAAGCGACATTAACCAACTGCAGACCGCGGCAGATAGCCATGACTGGCTTATCCTGACGAATGGCCTCCTTCAAAAGAGCCAGCTCAAACTCATCACGAACCAGATTGTAATCATCGCTGTCAATGGTCTTTTCTTCTCCATAAAACTGTGGGTGAACATTTTGCCCGCCTGACAAAATCAGCTTGTCAATGGTTTCAACATAATCCTGAACTAAACTTTTATCCCCAACGGGAATCACCATCGGCAGGCCACCAACCATTCGTACGCCGTCCACAAACTTGCGTGAAACAGAGGTGTGAATATTTTGTCCAGCTTCATCAACTGGACAAAGATTGGCTGAAATTCCAACAATTGTTCTGCACATACCGTAATTCCCCCTTATTTTGATATAGTATATCTTACCACGCCTTTTCTCAGTCGTCCAATAGATTTTTTTTAAGCTGCTTATAAAATTTTTTTATCAAAGACTCGGTAATCCTCTCAAATAAAAAACTCTCGGATGCACTACAAGCACAAACGAGAGTTTGAAAATATATCTCTACTTCCTACTCAAACACAAACTGGTTATGATAAAGTTCTGAATAGAAGCCGCCGAGTTTGAGGAGTTGATGGTGATTCCCCTGTTCGATAACCTCTCCGTCTTTGAGGACGATAATCTGGTCAGCATTTAGGATTGTCTTGAGGCGATGAGCAATGACAAAGCTGGTCCGGCCAGCTACAATGGCTTCCATGGCCTGCTGAATCTTGCTCTCTGTTACCGTATCGACATTGGAAGTCGCTTCGTCCAAAATCAAGACTTGCGGGTCTGTCAGCAGGGTTCTGGCAATGGAAATCAGCTGCTTCTGTCCAGTTGAGAAGATATTCTGGTCATCATCCACCAGAGTATCGTATTTGTCTGGCAGACTTTCGATATACTCATGAATATGGGTCGCACGCGCAGCGATTTCGACCATCTCCTGACTGGCATCCGGCACACCGAAGCGGATATTGTCCCGAATCGTACCGCTAAAGAGCACCGAATCCTGTAGGACAATGCCCACATGGCTCCGTAGGCTGTCTAGCTCATAGTCTCGAATATCGAGACCGTCAAACCCAATACTACCACTGTCTACATCATAAAAGCGGTTGAGCAGGTTCATAATCGTCGTCTTTCCTGAGCCAGTCGGGCCAACAACAGCTGTCATCTTGCCCTTGGGTGCTGAAATGCTGACATCTTTTAAAATCGGCTTACCTTTCAGATAAGAGAAAGCAACATTCTTGATCTCGACTCCTTCTTTAAGCTCTGTGAAAGCAGGTGCATTTTCAGACCGAACCTCTTCTGGTGCTTCAAACATTTCTTGGATCCGATCAGCGCCAGTAAAAGCAAGCTGTAAGCTCCCCCAACTGGCAGCAATCTGTATGATAGGCTGGTAGTACTGCTGAGAAAATTGAGAATAGGTTGTAATCAATCCGACCGCAACCGCAGTACCAATACTCGAATCATTCAGCAACATAGCCGAACCTACAAAAATCACAATCGCGGTGTTGATAAGACTCAGCCCATTCATAACCGGAAAGAGCAGCCCTGAGCAGGCACGACCTTTAAAAGTTGCCGAACGAACCCTATCATTTTGGGCGACAAAGCCTTTAATCACTTCCTCCTGCATACCTTGAACAATCACAGCCTTCTGGCCCGAAATTGTCTCATCCATATAAGCATTCAGTTTCCCGACCTCTTTTTGCTGGAGGTCTGTATATTTACGAGCCAGCCTGACAATCATGATCAAGACAAGAAGGGCAACAGGTGTGCTCGCTACGGTCATCCAAGCCAAGCTTGCATTTTGGGCAAACATAATCACGACTAGAGCAATATAAAGAAAGATGTTTCTCATCACCTGAATCATGCTCTCATTCAAAGCCTGAAGAATATTGTCCAAGTCACTGGTAAAGCGCGATAAAATGTCTCCATCCTGATGGCGGTCAAAGAAAGCAACTGTCATCTTGGACAGCTTGCCAAACAGGCCCTTGCGCATCTCATTGGTCGAATGAGAAATGACGCGAGACATCAAGGTCATATAGATCATGCTGGAAAGAGACAGACACAAAAAAGTGAAAAACAAGTCCCACATAATGCCTCCAAACACAGTAAGAATCCTTTCTGTATTCTGATTATCGGCGAAAGCGGAGCCCAGCTCAACAAGATTCTGAACGACCTGACCAACGTAAATCGGAAAAAGAACTTGAAGCACTGTGGACAGGAGAATCATGAGGATAACTATTACAAATGACAGTTTGTAGTGTTTAAAATACTGCCAGAAAAATTTCATCGTCCGCATCTTAGTCCTCCTTTCCTTTTTGCGTTTCGTAGATTTCACGGTAAATCTTATTTGTCGCAACTAATTCAGAATGGGTACCCTGACCAATCAACTGCCCTTGATCTAAGACCAAAATTTTATCCGCATGGACTACCGAACTGATTTTTTGGGCGATAATAATCGTTGTTGACCCTTTCAGCTCTTTATTCAGAGCTTCCTGAACCAGCTTTTCAGATTTGGCATCCAATGCCGAGGTGGAATCATCTAGAATGAGGATATTGGGATTATTGACAACTCCGCGAGCAATCGATATCCGCTGTTTTTGCCCACCAGAGAAATTATTCCCACGCTCTTCAACTTCACTCTCAAAAGTATCTTCCATTCGGTTGATAAACTCACTAGCCTGAGCAATCTGAGCAGCTCGCTCCATCTCAGGCAGTGAAGCATTTAACTTCCCTTGACGTAGATTGTCTGCAATCGTTCCCTTGAATAGGATTGCTTTTTGCAAAACAATCGATACATTTTTACGAAGGGTACCCTGACTCAGGTCGCGCAAATCCTTGCCACCAATCATGATAGAACCCTCCTGTGGATCAAAGAGACGAGGAATGAGCTGAGCCAAGGTTGACTTTCCCGCCCCAGTCGCTCCGACAACACCAATCATTTGACCCGCTTGTACTTCAAAACTAATATCTTTGAGTATTGGTTCTTCGTCTGTCGGATAGGTGAAGGTCACATGCTCAAAAGTGAGGCTACCTTCTAGTTTTTCATCAGGAACATCCTTAAATACCATAGCTGGTGCTGTATCTAGAACTTCATTGATTCGGCGGATTGAAATGAGAGCCCGAGTTACTGTATTCCCCAAAAATCCAACCATAATAATCGTAAAGATAATTTGGTTTAAATAGCCAACGAAAGAAGCAATTGAGTTGACGATTCCAGGATCTGCTTGGACCATGCCTGAAAGAGCCCAGATTGCTAAAAATACTGCTCCATATCCAACAAACATCATAATCGGCTCGACAATAGAAAAAGCATAGCCAATGAAAAGATTTTGCGAAAGCAAATCATCAGAAACCTGGCTAAATTTTTTAAATTGCTCCTGCTCTTGAACAAAGGATTTGACTACACGTACACCGCGCAGGTTTTCCTTCGCAATACTATTCATCTTTTCTAAGAGAACTTGAAATTTCCTAAAACGAGGTCCCATCAAACCCATCATTAAAGCAGTCAATCCCGATACCAGCACAATTAATAGGACAATGATCCACCACAGTGATGGTAGGGTCATCAAAGCCAAGATGACTGAGCCAATGAACAGCAAGGGCAAATGGAATAGAATCTGAAAAACCATCATCACCAAATTTTGCACTTGGTTGATATCATTCGTCATCCGAACAACAAGATTTCCGGCATTGAATTTCTCAATATTGGCATAAGAGAAGGTCTGAATTTTACGGAAAGTTGCTTCACGAAGGTCAGAGGAAACGGCCTGAGCAATATAGGCCGCTATAATGACATTGATGCCTCCAGCAACCAAACCAACTATTCCTATACCGATCAGCCAGGCTCCTGTACTGGAAATTGTCTGGCCACTGTTTGACTGGAGCGCATCTAGTATACGTTTCAGCAGCCAAGGCTGGAGCAGCGAGCTGGCAATCATCAGGGCGGCCATTGTGATTGACCCAAGTACAAACCATTTATAGCGTGATAAGGTTTTAAAAAACATATTCCCTCCTGACTCTCTCTTACTTTTGCTTAGCTTTTTTACTATATCATAGATAAATACAATGTCAAGCAAGAAATTTCGTATATTATGTGGTAAAATAAAGTATAGAACTCTAAAACTGATTCCGCCCATTCTGGAGTCTTGAAGTAAGGAGAAAACATGGATAAACAACGAGTTGCTGTGATTGGCCCCGGCTCTTGGGGAACCGCTCTATCACAAGTCCTTAATGACAACGGACACCAAGTCCGTATCTGGGGCAATATTGCAGAGCAGATTGACGAAATCAATAACCAGCATACAAACAAACGCTATTTCAAAGATGCTGTGCTGAGCGAAGAAATTAAGGCTTATCATGACTTAAAAGATGCTCTGGAGAACGTGGATGCTGTGCTTTTTGTAGTGCCGACTAAAGTAACCCGACTGGTAGCCAAACAAGTAGCGCAGACCTTGGACCATAAGGTGAAAATCATGCACGCCTCCAAGGGATTGGAGCCTAACAGCCACCAACGAATCTCAACCATCTTGGAAGAAGAAATCCCAACAGAACTGCGCAGCGAAATTGTCGTCGTTTCAGGCCCCAGCCATGCTGAGGAGACTATTGTCCGCGATATTACTCTGATTACCGCAGCATCCAAGGACTTGGAGACCGCTAAGTATGTACAGGAACTCTTCAGCAACCACTACTTCCGCCTCTACACCAATACCGATGTCATCGGGGTAGAGACAGCCGGCGCTCTGAAAAATATCATCGCAGTTGGAGCCGGAGCTCTCCACGGACTAGGCTATGGTGACAATGCCAAGGCTGCCATTATCACACGCGGTCTGGCTGAAATTACCCGATTGGGTGTCAAGCTTGGAGCCAGCCCTCTGACCTACAGCGGTCTTTCTGGTGTCGGTGACTTGATTGTCACAGGAACCTCTGTTCACTCTCGCAACTGGCGGGCCGGCGATGCGCTGGGTCGCGGCGAGAAATTAGCTGATATTGAAGCCAATATGGGCATGGTTATCGAAGGGATCTCTACCACCAAGGCTGCCTATGAACTAGCTCAAGAGCTGGATGTCTATATGCCCATCACTCAGGCCATCTACAAGGTCATCTATGAGGAACATAATATCAAAGATGCCATTCATGATATGATGAGCAATGAATTCAAAGCTGAAAATGAGTGGTCTTAATTCGCACTATTATTTATAAAGGAGAAACTTATGTCAAAAGTCAGAAAAGCAGTCATTCCTGCTGCCGGTCTCGGTACCCGCTTCTTGCCAGCCACTAAGGCTCTAGCCAAGGAAATGCTGCCCATCGTTGACAAACCAACTATTCAGTTTATCGTCGAGGAAGCCCTCAAGGCTGGAATCAAAGACATTCTGGTTGTCACAGGGAAGTCAAAACGCTCGATCGAAGACCACTTTGACTCCAACTTTGAGCTAGAATACAACCTTAAAGAAAAAGGTAAGAACGACTTACTCAAGTTGGTGGATGAAACCACTGGTATCGGTCTACATTTCATCCGTCAGAGTCATCCGCGCGGGTTGGGAGATGCTGTTTTGCAAGCTAAGGCCTTTGTCGGAAACGAACCTTTCGTTGTCATGCTGGGTGATGATTTGATGGATATTACCAATGACAAGGCAGTACCGCTAACCAAGCAACTCATGGATGACTATGCGGCAACCCACGCATCTACAATTGCAGTTATGCAAGTTCCTCACGAAGAAGTCTCTGCTTACGGCGTTATTGCACCGCAAGGTGAGGGAGTCAATGGACTGTATAGCGTTGAAAAGTTTGTTGAAAAACCTGCACCAGAAGAAGCACCAAGTGATTTGGCCATTATCGGACGCTATCTGCTGACACCAGAAATTTTTGAAATCCTAGAAAAACAAACTCCCGGTGCTGGCAATGAAATTCAACTGACTGATGCCATCGATACCCTCAACAAGACTCAGCGCGTTTTTGCCCGCGAATTTAAAGGCGACCGCTATGATGTTGGGGATAAGTTTGGCTTTATGAAAACTTCCATCGACTATGCTCTCAAGCATCCGCAAGTTAAAGATGATTTGAAGCAATACATTATCGATTTGGGAAAAAAATTAGACGGATCAGAATCATCTGATAAGTAAAGAAATAGAGTTTAGAAATTGAACTGCACCCCAAAAGTTAGACACAAAATCTAGCAATTGGGGTGTTTTCTTATTATGAAATTAACTTATGAAGATAAACTGCATATCTACTTTAAAAAACAACTTGACAGCCCTGATAAAAAAAGAACTCAGGAATTAGATTCAAGCAATGTATGATGTTCACAAAGGCAACCGTTCTGATAATGGCATAATGGAAACCTTCTTTTGGTTTATGAAATCTGAAGGAGGACTAGTTATGAAGATTCTTATCAAACACTAAAACGGGCTACTACCGCTTATATTTTTTACTACAACAATAAACGGAACAAAATGAAAAGGACTGAGTCCTGTGCAGTACAGGATCCAATCCTTTCAATAATGATTTGTCCAACTTTTTGGAGTCAGGGCACTTAGTAGCCTCTTTTTGTTTTTCTAACAATTACATGTACCATTAGGCTTTATGGTTTCTGCGTTTTTCTAAGTAAAAGACAAATCCAAGTGCGCTCAGAAGGACGCCTCCGATTACCCCTACCATGGACATCGTTTGACCAGTAGATGGCAATTTCCTGTCATTTTCCTTTTGCATCACTTTTGGAGCTGATTTGTAAACAACACCATAAGCAGAGAAATGATTAGTCGTGAAGGTGACTTTTGTTTTATCTGCATTGAGAGTAAACTGATAGTTTTCTAGCTTGCCATCTTCTCCAATTGCAACAATTGCTTCAATTTCTTTGTTTGGATCAACTGGAATCGTTACGACTGTTGAGCTGATTTGATGAACAGGTCCATTTTGATTAGATAACTGAATGTCATAAGCTTTATAGTCTTTCCCTTTCAGCGCTGCTACATCACTCAAAACACCAACTACTAAACTAAAACCACCTTGAGCAAAATCTGGATTTTGCAAGATGACACCTGTAGCAGGGTCTATTAAAATATATGAGTTAGTTGGAAGGACTGGGCGACCATTTGTCGTCGGTACAGTCGGCTTTGGTTGATTTTTGCTTGGTTCTGTACTTGGCTCTGTCGGTTTCGGTTCGTCCTTGCTTGGATCTGTACTTGGTTCTGTCGGCTTTGGCTCGTCCTTGCTTGGGTCTGTACTTGGCTCTGTCGGCTTAGGCTCGTCCTTGCTTGGGTCTGTACTTGGTTCTGTCGGTTTCGGCTCGGCCTTACTTGGTTCTGTACTTGGTTCAGTCGGCTTTGGCTCGTCCTTGCTTGGCTCTGTACTTGGCTCTGTCGGCTTAGGCTCCTCCTTGCTTGGATCTGTACTTGGCTCTGTCGGTTTCGGTTCGTCCTTGCTTGGGTCTGTACTTGGTTCTGTCGGTTTCGGTTCGTCCTTGCTTGGATCTGTACTTGGTTCAGTTGGCTTCGGCTCCTCCTTGCTTGGATCTGTACTTGGTTCTGTCGGCTTTGGCTCCTCCTTGCTTGGATCTGTACTTGGCTCTGTCGGTTTCGATTCGTCTGTTGGATCCTTGTAATCATCCGGAAGTGAAGCTCGATACGGATCATCTGTTCTTCCAGCTTCTTTCAAGGTTCCAGACAACTCTGCTTCATATTGTTTGAATTGCTTAAAGAGACGTTCAGAGCGTGCCAAAGCTTCTGCTGTTACCTGATCTTCTACATCCTTAGCTGCTGCCTCATCTGCTTTCAAAGCTGCATATTTAGCATCACTAACTTTCTGCTCAATCATTAACTGTTCTTCGAGCGCTTTCCAATGATTTTGGATAGATTTTCCAAAGAGATCTTGGTTGTTAATCGCCATTTGATCAATGTGCCAAACAGTCCAATACCAAGAATTCGGATCATAGGTTTCTGTTCGAGGTTTAAAGGCTTGGTAGGTATCCTTCACATTCCCATAGAATGGAACGTACGGAGTATTCCGAGAAGGTCCCAAGCCTAGCCAGACAGTCCCACCAAATGTCTTTGGTAGATTTGGATTGATCTGATAAACATGGGCATCAATAACGTTTTCATTTCCAAGTGCATATTTATACTGATCTTGACGCACTTCATCCTTGCTTCCATCATCACCTTGTTTTTTAACTCCAATTTGATCATCTGGTACAAAGCGTCCATTCAAGTGTTCAAAACGGTTTCGTTGGAAAGCAAAGGCATCTTCCAAAGTATACTTCTTATTTGGATCACTTGGTGAGCGGAAAAGTTCGTACTCATCGTCTTCATACGTCACTTTCGCTTTTGGATCTAGCAAAGTAATCCCTGCATAGGTTCGAGAACGATCTCCCTCAGCATATTTAGCAGGTCCGTATGATTTGGCAATGTGGAAATTTCCGTCTTTATCTGTTTGATAATTTCCAGACTCTTTGGCTACTTTTTCAACATCTTTTGACGCAATGACATTTTCTGTATCTGTCAAATCTACATGACCAAGATAATAGGTATTGGCAAATACTGCATATTTATCTTCTGGTACCTTCACGGCTACATATTGATGCCCAGAAAGGATTTCCATATACCAGGTCTCGTTTTGGTCTGCGAAGACCACAATATTGCCTTCAGCCGAACCCTTTTCCTCGATCACTTTTGCCAGTAATTCAACCCCTTCACGTGCTGTTTTCACACGAGGCAAAATCACGTCCAGCATGGCTGCTTCTGGAAGTCCATCCGCTTTTAGAGGGTCTGTTGCCAATACTTGTTTATTGGGACTAGCTGAAACGGTTGCCGTCATAGAAACACCAGTTTCATTAAAGCCATGTTCCCCAAAAGCTCCATTACTACCATCACCTCGAGCAGAGTCATAGGTCGCTGTATATCTCATCTCGCTGGCAGCGTGAGGATAAGTGAAACCATTGGATTCATCTTGGATTTGATCCCCTTCATTATAGGTTTTCGCATCTACAACAACATAGTTTTTGTTGTGTTTCCCGCCATTTGGATAGTAAGGGTAGTCTTCTGTCCGACCAAAAAGTGTCGTTCCATCCTTGGTCAACTGTCGACCAATAATGAAGCCGCAGCAGGCTTGAACAGCCTGAATAGGCAACAAGAGAATTATCATTATAGCAATGACAATTTTGAATGTTAACTTCTTCATCGTTAACTCCTTTTTATTTTTTGAAAGTCCTAAACTTCCTTTATTTCATCAATCATAGTATACCCTTTTCATTCTGCCTTTGCAAGCGCTTTCAAAAATGTTTATTTATACGCTTTACAGATAAAAAATAGAGAAAACATACATCACTGGATACACATAGATAGAAATTTCGCTCATTTATTTCTGTCCAGACTAAGTAGTAGCAATATATATGAATTATCATGCCTCTGCGAATTAAAATAGGCTCCTTTACAAAAAATCATATTTATAAAAAGAATACCGCTTTTTAAAGCGGTATTTGAGTTTATTTCTTTAAAAAATTGGTCGTTGAAAGCTCAGAAAAATCAGAATAGTTGCTAATCCAAGGTAGGCTGCCAGTGCTAAAAACCGTTGAGACTTGCTAAAAGCATAGCGCTCTCCTGACACTGGTAAAATTACAGCCCCTAAAGCTCCGCCGACTAGACCGCCCAAGTGACCTGAAAGGCTAATTCCCGGCAAAAAACTCATGATTAAGTTGACAACGAGCAGACTCATATAGGATTGACCCAACTGCTGGAGATAGTAATTTCGCGTAGCATAACGAAGCACGACAATCGAAGCAAAAAGTCCAAAAAGCGAGGTAGAAGCGCCAGCTGCTAAACTGTTGGGTGAAAAATAGACAACAAATAAATTTCCCAGCACCCCCGACATCAGGTAAAGTATCAAGAATTTCAAAGAACCAAAGATGGCTTCGATTTGTCGGCCAAGGAAGTAGAGCGTTAGCATATTGACCACAAAATGCTCCAAGCCAATATGGATAAAAATGGCAGCAAAAACCCGCCAAAACTGCTCCGGAAAAGCTTGAATAGTATAACCGTGCACAGCTCCAAAGCGATACAAGGCTTCTGAATTGCTGTATTGAAAACCGTAAGAAAGAATCATCAAGACAAAGACAAGACTTGTTGCTATAAGCAAAGTGCTTGTCACTGGATAATCTCTATCATAGATTTGTTTCATACATGATTAACTCCTTTACTGCGACATCATGTTGGGCTGGTGTAAAATCCGCTTGCTGGACTTGATAAATGGTACTGACACTCGTCCCCTCATAATCATCCAAATAGCGATCGTAGTACCCACCGCCATAGCCAATCCGAAAGCCTTGAGAATTGAAGACCACGCCCGGCACATGAATCAGATCAATCTCCGTCTTCTCCACAGCCTCTTCGCTCATCGGCTCCAGCAGACCAAAAGAGCTCTTTTGCAGGTGGCTTTCATCATAATCCACAAATATCATCCGACCCTGGCCGTAGGTTTTGGGCACTAAAACCCGCTTGCTGTCCAACTGAGCCTGCTTGATAAAGGCTGCAGTTGAGACTTCATGCGGCATAGAAAGATAGGTAGCGATAACCTGAGCTTTTTGATAAGCTGCTGAACTGAGCAAGCGCTGGGTCAGCCAGCTATCTGCCTGCTCTTTTTCTTTTCCTGACAGTTTCTTCATCTGGTTCAGTACAGTTTGTCTCAGCTCTTTTTTCATGCAGCTCGTCCACCCTTTCCTTATCTTTCGTTGATTTTATAATCTAGGAATTTCCCAATCTTTTCAATAGCAAAGGGCAGTGCTGCCTCGTCCGGTGTCATCTTGGGATGATGGAGGGCATAGGGACTGTCCACTCCCAGCCAGAACATGACGCCCTTGACCTTGCTGAGCAGATAGCCAAAGTCCTCGCCTGTCATAGCTGGCGCAATATCAATCAGCTGCACTCCTTCTTCCTTTTGGAAAAAGTCCAGTAATTCGTCTGCCAGATCAGGATGGTTTTCTACAGGTAGGTAGCCACCTTGTTTAAGCTTCAAGTCCAATTCCAGACCGAAACTTTGGGCTAGGCCCTCTGCTATTTCCCGTAAGCGCTTCTGGGTCAAGAGGTTCATCTCCTGAGTCAGAGTCCGAATGGTGCCATGCAGAAAGGCCGTTTCTGCGATGACATTGTTGGTCGTGCCAGCATGGAGAGAACCAAAGGTCACAACTGCTCCCTCGATAGGATCGACATTGCGGCTGACAATGGTCTGCACCTGGGTGATAAAGTAACTAGCCGCCACCAAAGCATCATTGGCTTCATGAGGAAAGGCCGCATGGCCTCCCTTCCCCTTAAAAGTTAGCTTGACTTCACAGGTACCAGCAAAGAGCGTTCCTCTGTTAGTCGCAATATCGCCGACCTTGAGGTCCGGCCGCACATGGAGACCATAAAACTCATCTGGCAGCCAGTCGCCAAAAGCACCGTCTTCATACATGAGCATGCCACCAGCTTCATTTTCCTCAGCAGGCTGAAAGAGAAAAAGCAGATTGTGGGTAGGCTGAGCGCTCACAGCTTGTTCCAGCAGGCCTAGGGCAACCGTCATGTGCATATCGTGTCCGCAGGCATGCATCCGGCCTTCATGAGTGCTGGCAAAGTCTAGTCCTGTATCCTCCACAATCGGCAAACCATCAATATCTGTACGCCAGCCAATCGTCTTATCCGGTGAACTTCCCTTGATAAAGACCAAAATACCCGTCCGCCAAGTTCGGATTTCCACAAAGTCTAGACCTGCTGTCAGTCCATCAATGACCTGCATCAGGTAGGCATGAGTCTTGTATTCTTCCAGACCGATTTCTGGTATCTGGTGCAAATCACGGCGAATGTTCAGATAATCAAGCATTGTTTCTTTCCCTTCAAGTCCTCTCAGACCAAGCAAAACGCTGGGCCACACCCAATCAATTCAAATTCATGCTATTTTTAAAGAGTACGCAGGGCATCTTCCAGAGCCGTCTTCTGCTGAGTCTTTTCATCAATTTTCTTGATAACTCGTGCCGGAACGCCAGCAACCACTACGTTCTCTGGAACATCTTGGGTCACAATCGCACCAGCCGCAACAACGGAACCACTGCCAATTTGTACTCCTTCAATCACAACCGCATTGGCACCAATCAGCACGTTGTCTCCGACCCGAACTGGCTCAGCACTAGCCGGCTCAATGACTCCTGCCAGAACCGCACCAGCACCGACATGACTGTTTTTACCGACAATCGCTCGACCGCCCAGAATAGCACCCATATCAATCATGGTTCCAGCACCAATCTCCGCACCGATATTGATGACCGCACCCATCATGATGACAGCATTATCACCAATTTCGACTTGGTCACGGATAATGGCACCCGGCTCAATACGGGCATTGATGTTGCGCTTGTCCAAAAGCGGCACCGCTGAGTTGCGGGCATCCTGCTCTACTACATAGGTCTTATTTTCCTCTAAGTTCACTAGGAGTGGCTTAATTTCTTCCCAGTCTCCAAAAAGAACATTGCCTAATTTCACGACAGACCACGGAATTTGCCCGTGCAATTCTCCATTAAAGGTCACCTTGACTGGAGTTTTTTTCTTGGCATCAGAGATAAATTTGATGATTTCTTGAGCGTTCATTTTCGTAGCAGACATGGTAGCACCTCTTTGTTCTTTCTATCTTTGTTGGGAGAGGAAAGTCCCCTCTCCTATCTATTTTATTTCTCTATTATAACACAATTCAGTCGTTTCGTTTTGACTTTCTTAGGAAGGACTTATTACCTCCTGTTCAGAGACTTGTATATTTTTTAAATGCAGGTTCCCATCCTTACCCTCTGAAAATTCTAAATGGTAGTAAGTACTATCTAATACTTTGTAGACCATGGTCACAGAGTAATAACCCTTAATGCCTATTTTTGTGTAACTTTTTGGAGGCCTCAAATATTCTAGGATTCCTTGATCACTCATTCCTTTTTCTGGGTCTGATTTCAATTCCTTAAGAAAGGAAAGTTCCTCATCTGATAACTCTTCTTTTTTATCTGTATAGTAAGTAACGCTAGCAAGATGTAGACCTGAACCAAAATCCCAAAATTGAAAAAACGCAAATCCCCCTCCCGCTAGAGTGTAAGTAAGTGACAATAATTTATCTTTCTGCCCCATTGTCATATCTTCGCTGCTTTTAGCTAACCCATACCGTTTGACAAAGTCAGACACTGTAATATTTTTATCTTCATCCTCTTCAATAGTGTAGTTTATAAAATCCATTTGTTCCCAATCCAAAGATTTAGCATCTGGAGAAGTATATTTTGATTCTGTGCTTATGAACTCATTCTTTCGGTGAGAATTTGTCCAATTCCCAATTAGGACGAGTAGTCCTATCACAACACCTAGCAGGGCGACAGCACTCACTACCCTGAAAAAAGGGGATTTTTGTGATACCTTTAGTTTCCTAGACTTCGTTTTATGAATTGGTTTGGATAAAGCCTTTGTCTGTTCGAGGGCAGCTCCTCCCCGTTCCCGCTGATTCTTGATCGACGAAGTGTTTCTGGCTTTAAACTTGGATTTGTGCTCCCGCCTCAATGCTTCTAAATTTCTATCTTTCACCTTTTCACCTATCAACTAAAAACTTGATTGCTCATTCCCTTTCCACAAACGGCTGATTTTCCTGCTAGATAAGCGCTACTAAGCACCCGCTTCTCCTGCTTCGTTTGCCAAACCTGAACTCTCTGTCAATTGATAGTTCTGAGACTTATTATTTTCAAAAGAAAAACCGACCTCTTTCCCATCCTCCAAACGATAATAAATTGATAGAGTAGCATTGCCAAAGATTCCCCCATTCCAATCGAGGCGCTCTGGAAGTCCCAACTGACTGACAATCTCCTGATAGGTCTTTCCTTTCTCTATATCAGAAAGATCTTGACGAGTGAGCTGAGCATTTCGGTTTGGTAGATGCGCACTACTGAGATGCGTACATTTTAGGGACTGTAACTTAGGAGTTTCAGAAGAACCAAAATGACTTTTAAAAGAGAGGCTAACTTTCGCTTCCGTCCCTGCTTGTGAATAGTCTAAAGCTATCGTCTTGATTGGGTCATCTTGGTCCAATTCTTTTCCAGACTCAGCTTTCCCTAACTTTGCAACCACCTCGTCGACCTTTGTCAGATTTGGAACCGATGAAGTGAAGTCTAAGAACAAAGAAGTGATATCATCATAGGTAATATGAAACTGATACTCCTCTTTCTTAGCAATCCATTCTGGACGATTAGCAGATTTTAAATCTTGATCCTTTCTATATGAGTTTAACATAAGAGAAATATCTGCAGCTTTTTCTTTATCTTTTACCTTTTCCATCTCTAGCCACGTTATTCCAGCGTTAGCCAAAAAAGTCATAATCCCCAAACTAGAAAGTACCATCATCCATATCTTAGAAAAGATTCCTAGTTTTTTCTTTTTAAACTCTACTTTATCTATCTCTCTAGCAAGCTCATTGGAGCTTATTCGCGGAGAAAGCTTGGTCTGCTTTGCTTCAGTTATAAGGCCTGACATCGGCTGGCTAGCTTGATTTCCACGAAGGACTTGGTTTTGTTTTTTAGCTTTCAGTGATTCTAAACTAGAAATGAGATGCTTCAGCTCCCTCTGCTTCAATTCCAACAAATTCTGTGACAGAAGCGACAGAGACTCCTTTACCTGCTGAACTCCTGCTAACTGCTTAGAAAACACCGGCTGGTCTTGAGAACTTATTTTAGCCCCATAACCGTTTTTGTCCTCTATCGAAGAGACAGCAGACGGCTCATTGCTTGAGCTCTCTATTGGAAATACCACTTTTGATGGAGACGAACCTGAAGGACGAGCTTGATTTTCTTCTGCCCCTCTCTGCGCTTCTTGCAATCCCGCAGACGGTTTGATGTCTTGGTCTTCTTTGGTTTTCCATTTAGATAGAAAAGATGAATGGCTATCTGCTGGCTTTTTCGTTTGAGCATTCTTGAATTTTGATTGATGTTTCTCCCTCAAAGCTTCCAGATTTCTTTTTCCCATAACTCCTCCTCATCTATTGACTCTTCTATCATTGAAAAGACGACTCTATTAACAGTTCACAATTCCTACCCGCTGAATGCTGCTATTCTCTTTTCTATAACATTCATACTGGGGGCAACATCCCGCGACTGCATACACCGTTAAGCAGTCAATTAGCTACACAAACTATCAGGGTGGCTACCTTTTATAAAACAACTGTTTGAAGACAGTAGCCTAGCGTGAAACTTGTCATGCTAATATAACTTTATTCCAGTATATCATATTTTGAACTGGCTTAGCTTGAAAGCACACAAGCAAAAAGGCACGAACTTTCGTCCGTACCCAACAAAGCAATTCCAAACTGTATCCCAGCTATATTATTTAATTCTTTCGTTCAAAATGTTCCCACTGTTGGCATCAATGGTCATTTTGATCTTTTGCGTACCGTTCAGAGCTTCCAGCTTATAGACTAGCTGACCAGCCTTAATATCTAGCTCTTCATCATAAATTTTGGCTTGAGGATATTTTTGCTGCAAGATTCTTTCAGCATCTTCAAAAGTCAATTGCACATTAGTCTGAGTCAGTTGCATGTCCTCATTGTCATCAATTGGCTCTTCCTTGGCTTTGAGAATGCTTCCTGTTCGAGCATCAATCTTGTACTCTTTTTCTGTAAAGCCATCCAATACTGTTACATCATAGTATACAGCACCAGCTTTATTTCCGTCTAAATCAATAGAAACGACTTTCCCTGAACCAGCTGTCTGCAAGGCAATCACCTTAGCGTCTGAAAGAGTTAGGCTTGCCGCCTGAATCCGAGTAGCTTGCTTAGCTGAATCCGCTGAAACAACAGTTGCCGCTCCACCTGCTAAAATTCCTACTACCAAACCGGCTAATAAAATTCCTTTTAGTTTTTTCATGGTTGGTCCTTCCTTCTACAACTTGACCCTAGAAATCAAAATCAGGCTAAGAAAACACCGTTCCAGTTAATGCATCCTAGACCATTCTTTCCATTTCAAAGGGGAGAGCTGAGTCTGGGACAAAAGTCCTAGCCTCTCAATTGTCTTTGGATTGTCGAGCAAGACGCAGTGGTTGAGTGGGCTCTACTACGCTGATTTCATCAGCTTTTACAGCCCTACTCAACTGTGCGGAGGTGG